>JAESUD010000281.1 GCA_016763335.1 Emcibacteraceae bacterium
AAAGAAGCTGTTGGTTTTAAGTCTGACTCTGAAATTGCCAATTCTTTTTCTGATTTTTCTAAATCGAACTTAGCTATTTGAATATCTGGATTACCGTTTAGGCAGCCTAATGAGACACCATAAATTTTATCCTGATAGACGGTACTGATTGTCGATCCACACTGGCTACAAAACTGAAGCCCAAAACCGTGTTTGCCAACATATGATTGAAGGCGCGTTTCTCCCGCTATCCAGCGAAAATCTTCAGGGTTAACTAATGCCATTGCAGACGCTTGACCACTAAATGCTTTTCGGCAGCGTGAACAGTGACACGAACGAGCATCCATTAAATCACCCCGCAATTCATATTTAACCTCACCGCAAAAACATTCACCCGTGATCGGGGACTTAGATTTAATCATTGTTCTTTTCCTCGTCATTCAATTTCAAAAAATCACCGTCGACTATCAATAATTTAACGCCATTCTCAGTTACTGACCGATGAGAGCTTAAATCATCTGAAACCACGTAAGTCATTCCTTTTGTTAATAATTGTTTATCGCCATTTTTCAGCTCATTTATGACTTCACCTTCTAAGCAATATACAATATGGCCTTTTTCGCACCAATGATCTGCAAAATAACCTTTGGAATACTCAACAATTCTTATTCTCAAACCCGGCAATTGAATTGTCTGCCAATAAGCAACACCCGTTTCCCCGTCATGTTCTGTCTTCGGAACTTTAGACCAGTCAATCGTTTGAAAAGGTATGTTTTTAGTGTTCATTTCAATTTCCATTATTGTTTCATAATCATAAATATCATTTTATTTTTAACAGAATAAATCCGTCAAATCCATAATCGATTGACTTCTGTTGATCCTATCCAGCCGTATACCAATAGATATACTAAAGACAAATAAGTCAGGCCTCATCTAATAGTTCTATGTGAAATTCCTGATCTCTAACGGCTAGTGTAATGTTTACTTCAGTAGTTCATTTCCATGAGTAAGGATTTCAGGAAAGCCACCCGTATGCCAAAAAAGAATGTTTTTTCCTTTTTCAATTTTTTGTTTATCTAGGTAATCCAACATTCCCCCAAATGCTCTTGCTGAATAAATGGGATCCAACAAGATCCCTTCACGTTTAGCTAAAGTCTTGAATGCCATTCTCTCATTTTCTAAAATAATTCCGTAACCTGCATGGCTATAATCTCTTACCAAGGGGATATCATTTAGTTCGTATTTCTGGTCAAGACCAAAAGTTTTTGCTCCCTCTTGTACAAGTTTTAGGATTTTCTTCTCTAAACTTACGCCTTTAAAGTCCGTTTTATCAATGTTAATAGGCACTAGTTCCACATCCAAGTGATATAGCTCTTTACCAAGCATTAAACCTGCTTGTGTAGACCCAGAACTAGAACCAAAAAATATATAATCGATCTTTATGTTCATTGAATTAATTTGTTTTTTCAATTCATTAACTGCATTTATGAAGCCTACTGCACCTAATAAGGATGAACCGCCAAGAGGAATTAAATAGTGTTTATTTTTCGGGTGCCTCTCTTCCAGATCTTTTTTGAAACTATCAAGATCACTTTCCTTTTTACCTTTCCCTGTAAAATGTATCTGTGCTCCTAAAAGTTTTGAAAGTAATAAGTTGCCTGTATATTTATCAGGTTCATTTCCTGACATTAACAAATGACAGGCTAAACCAAGGCGGGAACACGCAGCTGCCGTTTGACGACAATGATTAGACTGTTGTGCCCCAGAAGTTAATATTGAGCTGCATCCATTTTCCACCGCATCATAAAGTAAATATTCCAATTTTCTAACCTTATTGCCGCCGGTGGCCATATCAGTTAAATCATCTCTTTTTATATAAATATTATTATCTGGATATTGTTTTGATAAATTATTTAATTTATGAAGCGGTGAAGGAAAGAGACCTAACTCTAACCTGTTCTTAATTATTTCATTCATTTCATTGTTCCTTATTTGTACATTTAACATACTATACGCTTGCCAAAAATTCGTTGTCCTGCCATAATTCGTCGAATTTCTGACAATTAATAGCTAAGGGCTAAAATATCATGCGGAGTGATAACTCAGCTGACTATCAAACTTTATCTCAAGCAATAGGCGTCATGTCTAAGGGGTTTATGGATGGCTATACGGTCCCTTTGCATTCTCATGAAAGGGATCAGCTATTATATGCGGTTAAGGGAATTATGCGCGTGCGAACTGAATATGAAGCATGGGTAGTACCATCAAATGTGGCAGTGTTAATTCCAGCCGGCATCAAGCATTCAGTTACCATGCATGGTGCAGTAGATATGCGCACTTTATATATTGATCCAACAACGATACAGGATTATCAGCAAACATTATGCGTATTGACAGTTTCAAATTTACTTCGAGAGCTTATTCTAGAATTGAGCAATGAAGCTATTGAATACGAGAAAGAAAGCAGAGCCGGGTCAATTTCTCGTTTAATTGAACACGAGATATCTCGTGCAAAAGATTTACCGCTACATGTTAAATTACCAAAAGACGACAGATTGCAAAAAGTTTGTCTAGCTTTACTTAATGATCCATCGGATAATCGTACACTTGACGCTTGGGCGGAAATCGCGGGGGCATCTACACGTACTCTTGCTCGCCTTTTCGAAAGCGACCTTGATTTAAGTTTTAATAAATGGCGACAACGGGTTCGTTTTCAAAATGCCTTGGAAGCGTTGTCTACCGGGTGCCGAATTTCTGAAGTTTCTAGGCAATGTGGGTATAGAAGTCCAAGTGCTTTTTCCTCCGCTTTCCATAAAGTGATGAATATGCCACCTTCAAGTGTAAGGTTGAATGGTTTGGGTGAATAAATAAACTAATTTTAAATAAGCTGCACCTTAATCATGAATGCCTGCTTTCAAACGGAAGCACACACTCGTTAGGACATCTTGTATGATAAAATTATGGCCAGTTCCCTTGCGCGTCTTGGCATTCAAAATCATCATTGTTTATGGGACGACAGGTATCGGGCCAATTACCTTTCTTCCAATAATCGACCAATCCGTATTTTTGCCACAACAGTTTAAAACGCGGATCATTTAAAATCGGTTTTAAGGCATCAATCCATAACGTACCAAGGACATCATGATCCATATATTCAATGCTTAAATTAGCTTCTAGTTCAAGGAACTTTAACGCCAGATCATTATCCCCCGCAACAGTGGCAAGCGAAGAATAAACAATAGTTGCAATGGCATTTTCAGAATTTAAAAGTTCCGGTTGTTGCTTAAAAAATTGATAAGCCTTTCTAAGGTGAGAAACCATGACCGCATCATTACCCAAGGCGTTCAAAAGCGCTTCATTAAAAAACGGCGGATTTTCAAGCTCATTATGCATCATAAGCTGACTTAAATAATCTTTACTCACTTGCGTATCATCGCTGCCTAATCCAAAAAGAAAACGTACGCCTGGCGGATAACGCGACGAACCATCACCAATTTCGATAGCTTCTGCCCAAAGCTCAAACGCTTGCTCTTTTTCACCTATATAATATCGGACCATAGCTTCCACAAGGTAATAAACCTGCCCTTGCGGATGCATCTCACGTGCTCTTGCCACGTAAGGAAGCGCTTTGCCGAACTGCCCGGACCGCATAAAAAACTGGCCATATTGCTCCATAGCTTCGACGTTTTCCGGATCTGCCTTCAGGGCTTTGATATAATGTTCTTCCGCTTCTTCCCATTGAAATTTATCTTTTAAAATATCACCAAGCGCGCCGTGAGCCAGACTTGAATTTGGATCAAGCCGAATGGCTTTCCTCGCCGCCTCTTCCCCTAAAAACATCCCTTTAATCGGTGTTTCAATTTCGGTGCTATAATAAGCCAAGGTATGGGCTTGGGCCAGCATACCCCAAGCAGCGGCATAATCCGGATCAAGTTTGGTTGCCTCAGAAAGCACCTCTAACGCACGGCCGACATTCTCCACCCCACGTTTTGAAACCAACATTTTCCCTTCTAAATAAAGATCATACGCCTGCATATTTTCTGTACGGTCAGTAATCAGCGCCGAAGTTTCCGATAAATTCATTTCAAGCGCCAAATTGGTTACGATTGCATAAGCTATTTCTTCCTGGACGATGAATATATCTTTTAGCTCCCGGTTATATGTCTGCGACCACAAATGAAACCCGTCCTCCGACCTGATGAGCTGAGCGGTAATACGGACCCTATTGCCCTGCTTACGAACGGACCCTTCCAGTAAATAACCAACATTAAGCGCTTCGCCAACCGCCCGCATATCATCAGACTGACCTTTATAGGCAAACGAAGAAGTGCGTGCTGCCACCTTCAAATCCGGCAACTTAACAAGAACATTAAGAATTTCTTCCGAAAGCCCATCAGAGAAATATTCATTATTTGGATCACCAGACATATTGACAAACGGTAAAACAGCGATGGATTTTGTCAGTTCGACATCAGGGCCGTCAGCATTTTTTCGCTCAAGCAGCAAAAATATGACAGCAATACTCAGCAGCCCAATAATAGCATAATTCATCTTCTGACCGGTAGAATGGGAAATGCTCTCCCCTTCCTCAACATCAACCGTTCGCTTGACCCCGTCCGGTGTAAGTTCAAACGCCCATGCGAAAAATAACGCAAAAGGAAAGCCGACAATGCCTATATAAACAACAACAGCGTTAAGCATTTCTGGCAAATTTAACGCCGGAACCACAACATCAGTAACCTGCACAACCACCCAGCCCAGTGCCAAGTATGCTATAGCAACTTTAAAAATATTCCTGCGTTTTAATTCATCTAGGTAATTCAAACCAGACACCCTGTGTTTTGGGTATCTTAGCATTAATTACTAAAAAGGGAAATATGCCGACTATTTACCAGTAAAAATTGGCCTTCGAGATAATTGTTTATGTAAACAAAACATGTCATAATGTAAAGTATACTTGACAATAATATTTATGTCAGGTATACCTGACACAATCTAAACATAAAACAAACTTTACAGGACAAATTAATGACTAATATCGAGAAAAAGAATGAGAAAATATTTTTAAAGGAGTTTAGGATAGCAATTGCAGTATTCTTACTTTTATTGGCGGTGACAACAGTTGCACAACTTTATCATCTGCAAGGCATATCAAATATTGTGATTACCATATTACCGGTGGCGCCGTTATTTTTTGCGTTGTGGGCTATGATTAAACATCATAGATCGATGGATGAATATATTCAGCGTGTAACAAGTGAAGCCTTTTTATGGTCTACTGGCATTGTCTCGCTTCTATGTGTTGGTTATGGCTTATTAGAATTTGTTATGGAAATGCCTACTGTTAGTATTGCCTACGTCCTACCCGCCGTAGTTGGTATCGCAGGAATGGCTAAATCGATCCTTATATGGGTAGACAATCATGGATAATAAATTAAGGGTCCTCAGGGCCGAAAAAAAATGGTCTCAAGCAGAACTCGCCGAAAAGATTGGTGTGTCGAGACAGGCCGTTAATGCTATAGAAAATGGCAAACATGATCCCTCGTTGACGCTTGCCTTTATTCTAGCAAAAACTTTTAATCAAAGAATTGAAGATATTTTTAATCCTGCCTATGACAATGAAATATGAAGAAAAGCTATAAAACCACATAATTCAATAATGTAAATGAAGGTTTGCTTTGGGTGGTGATCTCATGTGTTGCAGCGACCATTTGAGATCATCACCCAAAGCAGACACTCCCCCATCAAAAAGCCTCGTTATAATAACGAGGCTTTTTGATTATTTTCTAGAATGGGATTTCGTCGTCGAAACCTGAGCTGCCGCCGGATGGGGCTGATCCGCCGCCGCCTTGAGCACCGCCGCCGAAGCCGCCTCCGCCGCCGTTATCTTGGTTAAAGCCGCCGTCATTACCGCCGCCGAAGCCACCACCGTCACCGCCGCCTTCACCGCGACCGTCAAGCATTGTGAGCTCTCCGTTGAAACGTTGCAGGACAACTTCAGTTGTATATTTTTCAACGCCAGCATTATCAGTCCATTTACGGGTTTGAAGGGAGCCTTCAACATAAATTTTCGAACCTTTTTTAAGATAACTTTCGGCGATCTTGCAAAGATGCTCGTTAAAAATCACAACTCTATGCCATTCTGTGCGTTCGCGGCGTTCGCCGGTTGCGCGGTCTTTCCATGTGTCTGATGTGGCAATACTAAGCTGCACAATTGGTGAGCCGTCCTGCGTGTGCCTTACTTCAGGGTCGCGCCCTAAATTTCCTACTAATATGACTTTATTTACACTTCCGGCCATGCCCGTTCCCTTTTATAAAATTCGAATCTATTTGCGCATACAATAGCCACCCTTAGCGACTATTGCAATAAGGAACAAAATAAGAACTTTACTTATTTTCCGAATCCCTTAAATTGCACATGTAAAAGAATTAAAGGGTGCACACTATGCTGACCACAATTTCTGTTCGCGGCGCAAGGGAACATAATTTAAAATCAATCGATGTCGATATTCCCCGCGATAAACTTGTGGTCATTACCGGCTTAAGCGGCTCTGGCAAATCATCGCTGGCCTTTGATACAATTTATGCCGAAGGGCAGCGGAGATATGTCGAAAGCTTATCCGCCTACGCTCGTCAGTTCCTCGAATTAATGCAAAAACCCGACGCCGATCATATTGAGGGGTTATCCCCCGCTATATCTATCGAGCAGAAAACCACATCAAAAAATCCGCGTTCAACGGTTGGCACCGTCACCGAAGTATATGATTATATGCGGCTTTTATATGCCCGCATCGGCGTTCCTTATTCGCCAACAACCGGGCTGCCCATTACAAGTCAGACTGTTAGCCAAATGGTTGATAAAGTCATGGAAATGGAAGAAGGAACAAGGCTTTACCTGCTCGCGCCCATTGTGCGCGGACGCAAGGGTGAATATAGAAAAGAGTTTATGGAGCTTCTAAAGGCCGGTTTTCAACGGGTGAAAGTCGACGGTGAATTTTATGAAATTGAAGATGTGCCGGAGCTTAACAAAAAAGTAAAACATGTTATTGAAGTCGTGGTTGACCGCCTTGTCGTGCGCAGTGACCTTGAAACCCGCCTCGCCGACAGTATGGAAACCGCGCTTGAGCTATCCGAAGGCCTTGCCGTGGTTGAGGTTGCCGACGATACGGCTAAGCGCACTTTATTTTCTGCCAAATTTGCCTGCCCGGTTTCTGGCTTTACTATTGAAGAAATAGAACCGCGATTATTTTCGTTTAATAATCCCTTTGGCGCCTGCCCGACCTGCGACGGGCTTGGTAAAAAACTTTATTTTGATCCTGAACTTGTGGTGCCCGATAGGAAGCTTGCCTTAAATAATGGCGCCCTTGCCCCATGGGGTAAATCAAACTCGCCTTATTATATCCAGACACTAGAAAGTATCGGTCGCCATTACGGTTTTAAAACCACGACACCATTTGGAAAACTGTCTGAAAAAAATCAAGACATCCTCCTGCATGGTAGCGGCAAGGAAGAGATAGAGATCACCTATAAAAGTGATAATATTAAAAGTTATGTGGTGAAGAAAGCCTTTGAAGGCGTAATCGGTAACATCAAACGCCGCTGGCGCGAAACCGATAGCTCAATGATGCGCGATGAGCTCGGCAAATATCAAAGCTCAACCACTTGTGATGCTTGCGACGGTCACCGCCTGAAAAAGAAGCCCTCGCCGTTAAAATTGATGGCAAGCATATCAGCGAACTTACCGGACTATCCGTTTCCCAGTCCCATGAATGGTTTTCAGGGCTATCAGAAAAACTCACCGACAAAGAAAATGAAATCGCCACACGGGTGTTAAAGGAAATAACCAAACGGCTCGGGTTCCTCAACAATGTCGGGCTTGAATATTTAAGTCTTTCACGAACATCCGGCACATTATCCGGCGGTGAAA
>JAESUD010000282.1 GCA_016763335.1 Emcibacteraceae bacterium
AGAAAAAGGCGAGCAACTTTATCAAGAACGTTGTTCCTCCTGTCACGGTGTACAAATGCAAGGCATCGAAGAAGCCCCGACCCTTAAACAGGGAGCATTCGTCTATAACTGGGACGGTATGCCGGTCAGCGTTTTATTTCAGCGCCTGCGTGAAACAATGCCGCTTGATGATCCAAAAGGCACACCACGCAAAGTTAAAGCAGATATTTTGGCTTACATAATGTCACAGAATAATTTTCCAGTAGGTAAAACACCCCTTCCATATCAAAATTCAAGATTAAAAAGAATTAAGTGGAACGCTCAAAAACCCTCTGAATAATTATTTCATCCATAATAGAATCTTGCACAAAAGCTTCACAGGTCATATGATCCTTGAAGCTTTTGTCATTTAATAAAATAAATATACTGGGAGATCATAATGAAGTTTAATTTGAAATATTCAGTGCTCGCCATTGGCGTGCTTGCTACTGGATTGATATCTGCGTGTGAACAGGCGGAGGTGCCGAGCACAGAGGCAGATACTGTATCAGGCAAAGTCATGGATACAACAAACGGAGAATGGCCACATTATACGGGCGATATTACAGGCTCGCGTTATTCACCGCTTGATCAAATTAATGCTGATAATTTTGAAGACCTGGAACTGGCTTGGTCATTTTCAACAAAAAACCTCGGATCACGCGCGGAATATAAGCTAGAAGTAACACCGGTTATGATCGACGGTATTTTATATGCAACCGCCGGAACCCGCCGCACAGCGATCGCCCTCGACGGTGAAACGGGTGAACTTAAATGGGTTCACAGCATGCGTGAAGGGCTTCGTGCTGGTCTCGCCCCGCGTCAACTTTCTGGTCGTGGCCTCGCTTACTGGTCAGACGGAAATGGTGATGACCGGGTTTTATATGTGACAACGGGTTATAAACTGGTTGCCCTTAATGCCCATACTGGCGTACCGATCAATAGTTTCGGTGTAGATGACAATGGCATTCTCGATCTTAAAATCGGTGCCGTTCAAGGCAACGAAGTTCAAATTGACCTTGTAACAGGTGAAATTGGCCTCCATGCGACACCAACAGTGGCGGGCGATCTGGTTATTGTAGGTTCTGCCATGAAAGAAGGCATGACCATTGATAATTATAACAACACCAAAGGTCTGGTCCGCGCCTTTAACGTGAGAACCGGTGAACTTGCTTGGCAGTTTGACCCCATTCCCCGTCCGGGCCAATTCGGAAATGATACTTGGCTTGATAATTCATGGGAAAGAAACGGTAACACGGGTGTCTGGACACAAATCACCGTCGACGAAAAAAATGAACTTGTATTTCTTGCCATTGAAAGCCCGGCTTCGGATTTTTACGGCGGGCACCGTCCCGGTAATAACCTTTTCGGTGAAAGCCTTGTTGCTGTTGATCTAAACACTGGTGAATATAAGTGGCATTTCCAAGTCGTGCATCATCCGATATGGGATCATGATCTATCATCTGCCCCGCTTATTATGGATGTGACAATTGATGGTGTTGAGCGCGAAATTATAGCATTGCCGACTAAGCAGTCCTTTATCTATGCATTTGACCGCTTAACAGGTGAACCTATCTGGCCAATACCTGAAGTGGAAGTACCAATTGGTAATGTCCCGGGCGAATGGTATTCACCAACACAGCCAAAACCATCAATGGATTTAATGTATGGTCGCGGACAACTTAACCTTCCTGATGATCTTATCGATTTTACCCCTGAGCTGCGTCAAGCTGCACTGGATAAAATGGATCGTTGGGATTGGAGCAACGGCGCCATGTATAACCCACCACTTCTTGGTGATGTAAACGGTGTACTTGGTGCTATTAATATTGGCGCCACAACCGGCGGTACAAACTGGCCGGGGGCTTCATTTGATCCGGAAACCGGCATTGTATATGCCCCGGCATCGACCACATATATTGATAATTTAACACTTGCACCACCACCCCAAGGTTATTCAAATGTGGATTATATCGCTGGCCGAAAAGGTCAGCCATTTCGCATGATGTATGCATCCGGTACCGGACAAAATCCTGACGCGCCAAAAGTCGAAAGCACATTTGAAGACAGAAGTGCCCCAAGGGTTGAAATTCCATCTCTAAATGTTGAAGGTCCTTCAATTCTTAAACCGCCTTACGGTATTCTTTCCGCTATTGATATGAATGCGGGTAAAGTACTTTGGTCGGTTCCACACGGCGAAACGCCTGATAATGTCAGGAACCATCCGGCCTTAAAAGGGCTTGATATTCCCCTCACAGGACAACCAGCTAATGTAGGCGTTGTTGTCACTAAAACTCTGGTAATTGTTGGCGATCAAAGGTCGACAAACCCCGGTGACCGTGAACGTGGCGCTATGCTTCGCGCCTATAATAAAATGACAGGTGAACAAGTTGGTGAAATATGGATGCCTGCGGGTCAATCAGGGTCACCAATGACATATTCAATCGACGGCAAACAATATATTATGGTTTCCGTTAGTGGCGGCGCATATTCTGGTGAGTTTAGAGCATATGCCCTTCCCGATGATTAAACGTTGAAATTTCTATAATCTTGCATCAAAGCCCTGATGACCTTATGGTCGTTGGGGCTTTGATATATTTAATCAATAAAAAATAAACCAGAGAAAAAACATGACATTTTATTTAAAAATTTTCCTCACTTTTCTTTTAATAAATTCCTCTTCTGCCTTCGCTGATACGCTTGATACATCAAGCGGCGAATGGCCGCATTACACGGGTGACATTAAAGGGTCGCGCTATTCGCCGCTTGACCAAATTAATGCAGATAATTTTGAAGACCTTGAACTAGCTTGGTCATTTTCAACAAAAAACCTTGGTTCCCGCGCGGAATATAAACTCGAAGTAACACCGCTGATGATTGACGGCATTATTTATGCCACCGGCGGCACACGTCGCACCGCATTTGCCCTTGACGGGAAAACCGGTGAACTGATGTGGCTTCACAGCATGAATGAAGGATTACGCGGCGGCATGGCCCCGCGTCAACTTTCCGGTCGCGGCCTTGCTTATTGGTCAGACGGAAATGAAGATGACAGAATTTTTTATGTCACAACGGGATATCATCTGGTTTCTTTAAACGCACATACGGGCATCCCTATGAACGACTTTGGCCCGGATGGTAACGGCATTGTTGATTTGAAAGTCGGTGCTGTGCAGGGAAATGAAGTACAGATTGATCTGGTGACAGGTGAAATTGGCCTTCATGCAACACCAACTGTTGTTGGCGATTTGATTATCATTGGTAATGCCATGAAAGAAGGACTGACCATTGATAATTATAATAATACCAAAGGCCTTGTTAGGGCTTACAATGTAAGAACTGGCGAGAAAGTATGGCAGTTTGACCCCATTCCCCGCCCGGGTCAGTTTGGTAATGATACATGGCTTGATAATTCATGGGAACGAAATGGCAGTAACGGTGTCTGGACACAAATTACCGCCGATGAGAAAAATGGTCTTGTTTACCTTTCCGTTGAAAGCCCTTCATCCGATTATTACGGTGGCCATCGCCCCGGCGATAATCTGTTTGCTGAAAGCATCGTTGCCGTTGACTTAAACACCGGTGAATATAAATGGCATTTTCAGGTAGTTCATCATCCGCTGTGGGGACATGATCTTTCGGCAGCACCGCTTATTATGGATGTTGAAATAGACGGTGAAATGCGTGAAATTCTCGCGGTACCGACAAAGCAAGCAATGCTGTTTGTATTTGACCGCATCACTGGCGAGCCGATTTGGCCGATTACTGAGGTCGCTGTGCCAAAGGGAGATGTCCCCGGTGAATGGTACGCCCCGACGCAGCCACGTGTTATGGAAAAACTTAATTATGGTCGTTCAGAAATGAACGTGCCGGATGATTTGATTGATTTTACCCCGGAAATGCGAGCGCAAGCCTTAAAAAATCTTGAACGCTGGGTTTGGAAGGATGCCACCCTTTATAATCCACCGATCCTTGGCGATGTAAACGGTATGCTTGGGGCAATTGCCCTTGGTAATTCTGGCGGCGGCACCAACTGGGCTGGCGGGGCGTTTGATCCGGAAACCAATATTTTATATGCGCCGGCAAATGTATCCGCTATTGGCGGTATATCCCTTGCGC
>JAESUD010000283.1 GCA_016763335.1 Emcibacteraceae bacterium
AAAGCTTTGGCTTTGTGATGATGCATGAAGGTGGCATTTACCATTCTGCCAATATGAAAAAGCACTTCTTGGTTCCATACTGTGATGTGAATTACTGCCCGTGACAAAACTTTCATCGATGATATAAGCAGCTTTTTCAAATCCGGCATTTATATCGCCATATGACCATTCATTTGATGGCTCTCCCATCGGCAGCTTATCTTCACCGGCAACAGCAAAGTCGCGGGCAGTCCATTTAACTTTTTTGGTTTTAAATCCGCGCGTTGCCGAGTTGATATCTTCATGAGCATCTGGCCCGCCGGGATAAAGACTATCAAGGGGATCAAGGGTAAAGGGTAGTGCTTCATAAGTGATCTTAATTTTTTCGAGCGCTTCTGCCGCAATGCTTTCATTAATGGCGGCAATCGCCAAAATAGGTTGGCCAACATATTTTGGGCTATTGGTCAGCATCGGATTAGCTGGTGGCGGCGGTGGCGGGACATCATCAGCGGTTAAAATTCCAACCACACCGTCCATAGCAAGTGCCTCTGATGCATCCATGCTGGTGACATTGGCGTTTGGCATAGGGCTAAGCAGCATTTTGATATAAACCATGCCGTCCGCTTTGAAATCTTCGGCATATTTGGCTTTACCAGTAATTTTTGCCCGCACGTCCGGCGGGGTAAAATTTTTACCTATGAGGTTATATGCCATTTGCCACTCCCTACTTTTGATTTTTTGATTATTATGAATTTTAAGTAATAAGTTTAATCAATGCAATGACAAAGATTTACTTAACAATTGGATTTAAGTACTATTGCTATAATAACGAATTATTCGGATGCCATACTATAATGAAATTTACTGAAAAAGATAAACTGGAATTTAATGCCGGGTTTCTTCTGCGTCGTGCTTTTAAGAAATCACGTAAAATCATGCTTGATAGAATATCAGACTATAAGCTTACACCAATGCAGACCTCAGCTCTTCATGCGCTCGTCGAAAATGGACCGACATCACAAAATAAACTAGGCCGTTATATTGGCATGGAGCCGGGCAATATGCATGGTTTGGTGGAACGTTTGAGTAAAAAAAATCTCCTTACCAGTCGTAGAGATGAACTCGATGCAAGGCACTATGTCTTGGAACTTACCGAACATGGCAAAGAAGTTTCGGAGGCTGTCATCCCCCTTCGCTATCTGGCAAGTGAAGAAGTACTCTCACCACTGACGGCAAAAGAACGAAAAAGATTTCTTGAACTGCTTCTTAAACTTACCTGAAGCTTAAAAGGCCACAGGCTTGTTTCCTTCATAAGCTTGCTGCAACATCTCTCTTACGGATTTAAAATCTACGGGTTTTGGGTTAAAAGGGGTTGTGGCGACCGTTTCCCGCGCGACTGTATCTAGGTCTTCTTCTCTCATGCCCAGTTCTTTCAGGCTTTTCGGTACATTAATTTCTCTGGCAAATTCATAAACCCCGCCTGATGCGCTTAAAGTGCCCATCGTTGCCGTAATTAATTTCATAGCTTCCGGTGCCGCCATTTCATTATAGGCAATAGCATAAGGCAAAATGACACTATTGGATTGCCCGTGGGGTATGCCGTGGTATCCACCGAGTACATGGCAGAGTTTATGATGAATGGCGATGCCGGCAAGGTTTACACAATAACCGCTTAACATGCCGCCGTAGAGAACTTTGGCCCGGGCCGTTAAATCATCAGGATTTTTAATGCTGCCTTTAAGGCCGGATATTAAGGCCTTGACCCCTTGCACGGCAAACATGTCAGATAGGGGGTTTTTTACCTTGGAATATAGCGCTTCGACGCAGTGGGCCAGGCTATTCATTCCAGTGGCCCCGGTATTGGCTGCATTTAATGATGTGGTAAGCACGGGGTCATAAATAGTCGTTCTGGCAATTACTTTGTTATCGCGGCCCGTTTTTTTATGATTACCAATAAGCATCCCGTAAATCGGTGTGCTTTCAGAACCGCAAGGTGTTGTTGAAATTACTATAAATTTTGCATCACGTCTAAGGGTAATGGCTTTGCCGATACCGATGGTTGACCCACCACCAATGGCAACAATACAGTCAGCCTTTTTCTCGGTATATAACGCAAGCGCGGCCATGGCTACATGTTCGGGGCAGTGGGGTTCGACACCATCAAAAATAGCCACACACATATTATCAAGGCTGCTGATAATATGTGAAATGCGTGCCAGCATACCTTTACTACAAGCAATCATTACCCGCATCCCACCGAGGGCTATAACCTCTTCTTTTAGTCTTAACGCGGAATTTTCACCAAACACTGCCTTGTTCGGAGCAGGGTTATATTCAAACTTCATTTCTTTACTCCAATGCTTGACAGTTAACCTTCAATTAGTATTATTATAATAACAATTAAAAAGTGACAATGCTTTTTATGAATTATATCAAATATGGAATTTAATGATGAGTGATGATCTGCTGGACCGACTGAAAAAAATTGATAGTTGCGCGGTTTCGGATGCTATGGATAGCCTCGGCCTTGCTGGTGGAGTAACCGGGATCAATAATCAAACCACAAAAGATAAAATAGTCGGTCGCGCCTTAACGGTTGAACTTGGTGCTAAGGCTCCGGAAGGGGGTAGTGCAAAACACCTTTGCTCCGGCGCAATAGAGAGCGGTAAACCTGGTAACATCGTCGTTATTGAACAGCGTACAGGTATTGATGCCGCCGGATGGGGCGGGGTACTTTCTAATGCTGCTCAGCACAATGGCATTGAAGGTGTTATTGTCGATGGACCTGCCCGCGATATAGATGAAGCGGCGGGCCTTGGCTTTAGCGTTTACGCCCGTTCACACACGGCGCGTACGGCAAGAGGCCGCATTTACGAACAATGCTTCAACCGGGAAATTACCGTTGGTGATGTTAAAGTGAATAAGGGCGATTATGTTATCGCTGATGGCAGTGCGGTGGTTTTTATTCCGGCGGCTCAGGCCGAACAGGTGATTAAAATTGCCGAAAGAATTGTCGCTAAGGAAAAGCTTATGACTGAAGCGGTGCGTTCAGGATCGCCGGTTGGAAATGTGATGGGTTCAAATTATGAAAATATGCTTGATGATATGGGTAAATAACCATGGATAAATCAACGAAAATTATCATTTCCGGTGCTGGCATAGGAGGATTAACCGCCGCCGCATGTTTATTGCAAGAAGGGTATGATGTACGTGTTTATGAACAGGCCCCTTCACTTGGTGAGGTCGGCGCGGGCATTCAAACGAGCGCCAATGCGGTTAAAGTGCTTCATCATATTGGTCTTGCTGAAAAGTTGGCGGACGTTTGTGTAAAACCAAAATCATTCGAATTTCGCTTATTCAACAGTGGTGAAGTACTTCATAAAATCCCACTCGCCGACGCCCACGAAAAAGCCCACGGCGCGCCTTATTATCATGTGCACAGAAGCGATATTCATGAAATTCTTGCAAACAGAGTTCTTGAACTTGATCCAGATTGCATCACTTTAAATTCAAGAGCCATTGGCTTTGATGAAAATGAAGAGGGTGTGACTTTAAATCTAGCGGACGGTCGGAAAATATCCGGTGATGTATTAATTGGTGCCGATGGTATAAAATCACCTATTCGCGACCAGATAATCGGTGTAACAAGCCCGAACTTTACCGGGCAAGTAGCTTGGCGCGCGACGGTTCCCGTCGAAAAATTACCTGCTGATTTTATGGATAAAATAGTAGCGATCTGGTGCGGGCCTAAAAAACATGCCGTGGTTTATTATCTTCGTTCTGGCAAGGTGCTTAATTTTGTCGGATGCGTTGAAAATGATACATGGACCGAGGAAAGCTGGACCGTAAAAGCATCATGGGATGATCTTAAGACCGACTTTGCTGGCTGGAACGAGGAAATCCAGATCATTATTGATAATATAGATAAAGATAAATGTTATCGCTGGGCGCTTAATAACCGTAAACCCGTGGATAACTGGCGCACGGAAAAGGCCGTTGTCATGGGCGATGCAGCTCATGCGACTTTACCATATATGGCATCGGGTGCCGTTATGGCGATTGAGGACGCAGCAGTACTTATGCGGTCATTTAATGCCTGTGATGACGTGACAGAAGCCCTCGATATGTTTCAGAGAAACCGCCTTGAACGTACGGCGCGCATCGTTAATGAAAGCACCGAACATGGTGATCTATACCATTTATCGACCCGTGAAGAATTTGAAGCGGGCTTCGGTAAAAAGAACATCGCTAAAGAAAGAAATCAGTGGCTTTATGCCTATGACCCATTAACGGTAGAATTAATTTAATAAGTTTAATATTCACCCTGTTTTTGAAGCCAATCTCGATAAGTGGTGCGGACAAAAAATAGTGAAACTGTGGCGGCAAGCGATAATGCAATTAGCAAATAAAAGGCACTGTCATAATTGCCGGAATGATCATACATCATGCCAGTAACATAAGGTCCGGCAGCAAAGCCGGCCGATAAAATCATAGTCATGGTGCCAACAGTGCGCGGTAAAATTGCCGGGCCAAAGGCTTGTCGGCAAAGATACGGTACATCAACAACTGTGCCGCCGTGGGATATGCCGCGCGCGACACAAAAAGCGATAAGCGTTTCAATGCCGCCCACAGGAAATGCGAAAATGACCCCAAGCCCGATGGATAGATAGCAAATCATTACCCCTTTGACGGCGATTTTATCAAACAACCAACCAAAGCAGACCTTGCCTAAAATGCTAATGGTCATAATCAGGCTAAAGGCCCATCTCGCCGTATCACGGCCAAGTCCCACATCTTTATCAATATATTCGACTGTATGCTGCAACATACCCTGATCAACAAAACCGATCAGAAATACACCAATGCCAATGGCAATGAATGTTTTTCCTTTTACGGCTTTAGCAAAATTTAAAAACTCAGCAGGTAAATTTTTGTCGTTCGTTATATTTTTAATGCCTTCGGTTTTAACGCCAATATCATCCGGGCTTTCACGGGCAATGAATAAAAATAACGGTAATGCAAAAAACCAGATGCCCGCGCTTAATATGGCTACAGTGATGCGCCAGCCATATTTGATCAGCAGTGGTTCCATAACAAATGTAAGGGTCGCCCCGGCGGCAGATGTGCCAAGAAGCGCAAAGCCGAGCGCGAGGCCGATGCGGCCATGAAACCAACGGGATACAATAACTTTTACCGTGATAACGAGGCTAATAGAGCCAAGACCTAAAAAGGCGCCAATTACGACTAAATGCCATAACTCGGTGATGAAAATAAATGAAATCATCGTCAGGCCGACAATGATACTGGTGATTAGGGTCGTTAGCTTGGTACCAAAACGCTGAATAAACTGGCCAACGAAAAAGGCGGCAATAGCCCCGGATAAAAACTTTGTACTGGCAAGGATTGTTACATCACTTCTGGACCAGCCAAATTGATCGCTCATCGGCCCATATAAAAGCGGCAACATAACCGTAGGAATACCGAAGATGAACATGTGACAAACAAAAGAAACCAGAACAACCATCCAACCGTAATAAAACAAGGCAGGGCGTTCTTTTCCGGTGAAATAAGTGTCAATGAAATTCATTTTGTGAAATTCATATTATAGGAAATTATTGGGGAAAATCATTGTTCGCCACATATGGGCGGATGGGCTATCGTCATATCCAAGCCCTTCTTTCGGCTGCTTGAAATGGCGCCCGATAATATCTTCAAAGTCTTCTATTTCAACGGAAACATTCGGATCAAATGAATATACATCATTTATGGTAATTTGCCGTGCGGACATATACCATTTGTGATTGCGAGCATATTCGGCGTCCTTGGCCACATAAGGTTCCGGTTTAAAATCTTCACCAAAATAACGAATATAGGCTTTCGGATAACTATATCCCACATCTTCATCGGCATAAAATCGTAAGGATTGATGATATTTAATGGCCCATGACACTTCTTCGTCAACATAGGGCGCGACAAGTTGCGATCCCCAATAACCATGATCCATTCTGATCAGGCCGCCGACAGAAATGTCATGCAAAAGACAAGCAAGAACGATTTTTTCCGGAAGGCCGTTTAATTTGGCAAGGCGTGCGCTTTGCAACATATGCTGAACCGAACCAAACCGTTTTTTATAAAATTCAATAAGGGTTGGTTTGTCCGACATTCTGGCGAGACGGGGATCATGACCCATCATGAAAAGTTTATCGCGTTTTATGCCGCGAACAATCGGTTTGCTCTCAACGCCATATGTAGTGCAAACCTTTGACTTGACGATTATTGTATCAAGCTCTTGCCCCATTGCCTGTTCTAACGCATCCGCTTTTTCAGATGCGGACATAGCAGCAAGGGCTGATGCGCCGCCTATCGAGGCTAGAAATTTACGTCTATCCATATCACATATATCTTTTTTGTTGAATTTACTATTATTATAATAACAGATAAAATTATTATTACAAGCTTGACACTAACTTTTAAAAATTGCTATTACAATAACAGTTAAACTGTTATAATTTATATATATAAAAGTGTTTCTGGAAGGATTGGCGATGTTAATTGACTGTCATGCGCATGTAAGCGCCCCTGCAAAGCTCTGGGCTTATAAAGCAACGCTGCTTGCCCATCGGGGATCACATGGGCGTGGGAAGGTTGTTATCTCTGATGATGAGCTTATAGAGGCGCTCCATACGCCGCACATGGGTGAATTTGGACATCTGCCTTACCTGAAAGAAAACAGCATTGATAAGCAGTGCATTTCCCCGCGTCCCTTTCAAATGATGCATTCTGAAAGTCCGGCCAAAATAATTGATTGGCTGCACGAGGAAGTAAATAATGTTATCTACCGCCAAACAATGCTTTATCCTGATGTGTTTATCGGCGTTGCCGGTTTGCCGCAAGTGGCGGGCCGTCCAATAGAGGAAGCACTGCCAGAGTTAAATCGCTGCGTTACCGAGCTTGGGTTTAAAGGGTGTTTGTTAAATCCTGATCCTTATGAAAATGGCGGGCAAGAAGCACCGGGACTTGGTGATAAATATTGGTATCCGCTTTATGAAAGATTATGTGAACTTGATGTTCCTGCCCATATTCATAGTGCAGGATCCCGTTCAGAGCGCACACCATATTCGCTTCATTTTATAAATGAAGAAACCATTGCCGTTCATAGTTTGCTTAAATCAACAGTATTTGATGATTTCCCCGACCTTAAAATTATCTGCTCGCATGGCGGTGGCGCTATCCCTTATCAGATGGGGCGATTTGATTCCGCTTCTATGCGCGGAAAAGGT
>JAESUD010000284.1 GCA_016763335.1 Emcibacteraceae bacterium
ATAATTTCTTGCTTGTCTACCTGCACTATAATCCTGAAAAGGTTCCCATTTCGCGATTTCGCCGTTAGCGCGACTTATGTAAAGGTCACCCTTTTTGTGTGGCTCGCCGCCGTTTCCGGTATCAATGGAAAAGCGGATATTTTCATCGGTGTCTTTAGGATAAGACATGGTGATGCTCGTCCAGTTATCCCTTTGCAGGATAGCCTGCCTTAAAGCAATTTCGAAAGGAACTCTTTGATCAAATGTGGGCAGCGGTTCGTCGTTTGCGGATGAGCGTCCTCTGACGGGGGCGTCTTCACCAGAAAGAGTGTAAACGAGATTGTTAGCCCAGCCATAATAAAAAACCGATGCAGTAGCAACGACGACAACTAAGGGGATTGCTGACCAAATGCCCATGACATTATGCCAGTTGAAATCGCGGGCTCTTGATGATTTGGTTTTTCTAAAAAATAGAACTTGTTTGATACTCTGCCATTTGAATATTTTTGGTATCCATAAATATATGCCTGATAGTACGATAAACAAAAACATGAGATTGGCAGCACCGATAAACATGCGGGCAACTGCCCTACTTTCATCTTCCATCAACAACCAGCGATGAAGGCTTCTCATGTCACTGAAAAAGTTTTTAACTCCCTTGGGTCCGTTGCCAAGGATTTCCCCTGAATAGCGATTAATGTAAAAATAATCTCCGCCTCTAATGACAATTGGTGCTTCAGGGTTATTAAAAACCTTTACAGAGCGCAAATCTCTTTCACCCATTGCGCTACGGTTCATGATAATTATTTTATCAACAGGTAAAATGTTGGCATTTGCGGCAACGGGCTTTTCATAATCCGTTTCTGCCCAGGCAATTATTTGTCTTTCATAAGTCAGTAAAACACCGGTTACTGACATGGTAAAGATCAAAATACCTGCGAGAACACCACATATCAGGTGAGGCCAGTATAAAATTTTATGAAAAGTCATTTTTAATGCTTTGCGTTATTTGAATATCAGTATTATTTTTTTTAATATTAAGAGTGATTATTAATAAGTAAAGAATATTTATCATTATTCTGGGCGTCACTGTTTTATTGGCTAGGCATATATGGAATTTATTGACAGAAAATGAATTTATAAAATATATCAGTCAACGATTGAGGAAAGTGAGAAACTTGTGCTTATATCAAGAATACCAGGTATTTTAGCCAGATCTTGCCAGATTTCTTTTATTCGTTCCTGTGATGCGGCCTTAATATGGACGACAATATCTAATTCACCGCTAACTATATGACAGGTTTTTACTTCTGGTATACGCAGGATAGCTGTCGTCACATCCGCACCGCGCATTCTGTCTTTGCGGGTAATAAACATGTAGGCGGATATATTATTCTGAAGGGCGGTTTCGTCACCTAACGTGACTTTATAACCAGTGATGACCTGATCTCTTTCCATTCGGTCAATGCGTTGCCGGACGGCATTACGGGATAAAGAAACGCATTGGGCAATTTTCGCCACCGGCAAACGTGCGTTACGTTCCAGTTCATTGATAATTTTAAGATCAATCTCGTCGAGTGGCATATAAACCCCTTTAAATACAAGAAGTGATTATGAAAGTATTTTAAAATAAAGCAATGAATTTGTATTTTAATAATCGCCCTTACGAAATGACATGTAGCATTACTATTTGACATATAAAAGCATGGGTTTTGGCCGAAACGCCGTATCGCTACTGACTGAATTTTGAAATATTATCTTTCCAAATGAAACAATGAAAAGGAAGATAATAATGCATTATGGTTTAGCTTTAATAGGTTTTGGCGGTGTTAACAGAGGGCTCGTTGAAGTTCTTCTTCTTAAAAAACAAATTTTAAAACAAAATTTTGATATTGAATTATCCATTGTTAGTATTTCCGATATGTATCTCGGATATGCCGCTGATGAAAACGGGCTTGACCTTGAAGCATTAAAGGACTTGCCGTCAGAAAAAGGGGCACTTTCAATATTCCCGAACGGGAAAACGGAATCCGATAACGACGCCGCAATTTGTGCAAAAGCAACTGATATCGTTGTGGAAGCGACATTTACTAATCCTAATGACGGTGAACCAGCTGTTTCGCATTGCCGGACGGCAATAAGCAATGAAAAGCACATTGTTACCACCAATAAAGGACCTGTTGCGCTTTTTGGTAATGAACTAGGTGAGCTTGCGCAGGCACAAAATACTGGCTTTGAATTTGAAGGTACGGTCATGAGCGGCACTCCCGTCCTCGGGTTTGTTTCGTCAAATCTTAAAGCGTGCACCATTAACGGATTTCGCGGAATTTTAAACGGCACGGCTAACTTTGTACTGCAACAGGTTGAGGGCGGTGCAAGCATGACTGATGCCATCAAAATTGCCCAAGAATTAGGATATGCGGAAGCTGACCCGACAGCAGATATTGAAGGTTTTGATGTTATGCTTAAAGTCGTGATCCTTGCCAATCAATTACTTGGTGCTAACCTCAAAACCAAAGATGTCATCCGCGAAGGTATCGTTAATATCTCGGAAGATAAAATTCGTTCCGCGAAGGAAGAAGGCAAACACTGGAAATTAATTGGTCAAGCATCAATAAATGATGACGGTACAATATCGGCTTCTGTCAGCCCCATATGTCTTTCTGCTGAAGATACTCTTTCTAGCATATCCGGTCCGATTAATGCCATTGCTTTTGATACTGACCTACTTGGTACGGTTATGGTTTCTGGTGCTGGTGCGGGACGTATTGAAACGGCTTATGCGCTTCTCGCCGATATTTTAAAAATTGATGAAATGAAAAAATCTAAATAATATTTTAAAGGAATATACCGATGTTAATTAACGGAAAAACCCTTAAAACGGAAAAACAAATTCCCATAATGAACCCGTATTCGGGCGACATTATTGAATATGTTTCATGTGCTACTCATGATGATGTTCTTATGGCGGCTAATATTGCGGATCAGGGTTGGAAAAAAAGCAGGAAGTTATCTCGCTACCAACGATCAACCATTCTTTCAAAAGCGGCAACCATTGTAAAAGAAAGACGAAAAGATTTTGCAGTTTTGATCGTTACGGAAGCGGGAAAAACCATAACCCAAGCTTACAAAGAAGTAGACCGTTGTATCAATACATTGACGCTGTCTGCAGAAGAGGCAAAACGCCATCAAGGGGAAACCATTTCGTTTGATTCCTACGAAGGTTCGGAAAACAGGCAGGGATATTTTACAAGGGAACCCTTGGGTATTATTGCGGCTATTACGCCTTTTAATGATCCATTAAATTTGGTGGCTCATAAAATTGGCCCTGCTATGGCATGTGGTAACAGCATTTTATTAAAACCATCCGAGTTAGCACCACTTTCTGCGATTAAATTATGTAAAGTAATGCTCGAAGCTGGTTATCCTCAGGATGCTTTGGGTGTCTTGACGGGCGATGCGGAAACGGGACGTGCGCTTGTCGGTCTGCCTAAAGTAAGAATGATTTCTTTTACAGGTGGTATTGAAACCGGTACGGCGATTATTAAAACGGCCGGTTTAAAAAAATACGCGATGGATTTAGGGGGCAATGCACCTGTGATTGTTCTGGGTGATTGCGATTTGGAAAAGGCTGTGGAGTCTTGTGTTTCCGGTTCATTCTGGGCCGCCGGGCAAAACTGTATTGGCGCACAACGTCTTTTGATAGAAAAAAGCATATATGATGATTTTAAAGATGCGTTTATTAAAATGACGCAGTCCATGATTGTTGGTGACCCCATGAAAGAGGCCACAGAAATGGGCCCTATGATTACGGAAGCAGCCGCAATACGAGCACAAGAATGGGTTACAAATGCTCTTGAAGAAGGCGCAAATCTTCTTTGTGGTAATGATAGGGATAAATCCTTATTCGCCCCGACAGTCTTAGACAATGTTCCCGCGAATTCTCAAGTGTTGTGTGATGAGGTATTTGCCCCGATCGTCAGTCTTGTTGCGGTAGAAAATATTTCTGAAGCAATTGAGATCGCAAATGAGCCAGAATATAGCCTTCATGCAGGTATTTTTACCAAAGATCTTGAATGCGCGTTGACTGCTGCTGATGCTATTGAAGCAAGCGGAATTATGATTAATGATAGTTCTGATTATCGGTTTGATGCGATGCCGTTTGGTGGGTACAAATTGGGTGGATTAGGCCGTGAAGGTGTTAAGTTTGCCATCGAAGAAATGTCACAAACAAAGGTTATATGTTTTAATCGAGGATGAATAACCCTCAATTAGAAGAGATATTACAAAAATGATTGGATAATATCGCGCAAATCATTATGGTTTCTATAATATAGGACGGGAATAAGCATGAAAAATAATAAATATTCGATTAGTCGTAGAGGGATTTTAAAAACATTGCCAGCTGGGGCTGCTTTTGCTGTCAGTGCATGCGGTTCAACCCCAACAGAAAAGAAAATTGTCGCGGTAAAATTCAAGCACGGCGTTGCCAGTGGTGATCCACTGCAAGACCAAATGATTATCTGGACACGGGTAACTGCTGATGATCCGACCTATATGGGTTCAATCGATGTTGATTGGGAGATGTCAACGCATGCTGATTTTAATGAAATAGCAAAATCAGGTAGTTTTAATACTGATGAGCAAAGGGATTATACAGTAAAAGTAGATGTTACCGGTCTCATGGCAGGACAAGAATATTTTTACAGGTTTACTGTCGGTGATGAAATGTCAGCGGTTGGTGAAACTAAGACATTAAATAATGGTGGGAACAGCCCGATTAAATTAGCGGTGGTTTCCTGTTCGAATTACCCCTTCGGTTATTTTAATGGCTATAAAGCAATCGCGGAAAGTGGCCCGTTTGATGCGGTTTTGCATCTTGGTGATTATATATATGAATATGCTGATGGTCGTTATGGTTCACCAAAAGCAGAAGAAATGGGCA
>JAESUD010000285.1 GCA_016763335.1 Emcibacteraceae bacterium
GCGACAAGGATTGCGGCAATCGCGGCAAGCATCCCATCAGCAAGCTGGTTCCGCTTGGCCACACGATGGCCACAAGCGATGCGGCAACAGTTGACCGCTGGTGGGCGGCTTATCAAGGAGAACCCTTCAAATCTCAATACATTGCCGATTAATGACTGGGGAGCCAGAGCCTTGTTGGAGGGTACGATTTTATCACAAACTAATACTCCAAATCCGAAGCTTTAATGATGGAAAAAGTTTGCAATCAACCTGAATGTACTGTCGCACAGACAGGAACCTGTCTACTTGATAATTCAATTGAAGAATGCCCTCATTATGACAACGAAAATGTTACAGGGGAAAACGTTCCGTTCGTTGAGGAAGAAGTTGAAGGGGAAGTTACGTCTGCGGTACAACCTGCTTTACCCAGTCCAATAGAGAACCCCAAATTTCCTCATAGTTTTTCCCTCGACCCAGTGGAGGTTAACGAAATAACATCTAAAAGATATTGCCGTTTAATCGGGATATTGGGACTACCTGATGCGGGAAAGACGGCGTTCTTGGCTAGCCTTTATTTGCTCCTTTCTGACAATAAATTAGAAAACTTCGATTTCAGAGATAGTCAAAGCATCATGGCGTTCGAGGAAATAAGTAAAGGAGCTAGACAATGGAGCGAACACAATCCGCCTAGCCAAATGACTAGCCACACAGAATTAGTGGATGAAAGGAGTGCAGGGTTCTTACATTTACGATTGTACGACAAATTAAATAAAGAGAACGTTGACTTTTTATTACCTGATTTACCGGGAGAATGGACAACAACGTTAATTGATGAAAATCGTAGCGAACGTCTCGAATTTCTCAAATCTGCTGATTTTATATGGATAATGTTAGATGGGCGTAGTTTTAAGGACAATTCTACCAAGAATGCTGCGTTTCATAAAACTAAACTATTAATCCAGCGACTTTCAAAAATGCTATCGCCCAACTGCCCTCACATCTGCCTAGTAATGACATGGCTTGATAAAGGGGCGCCGAGCGATAATGTTATTGAAAAGCTTCAAGCGCTTGGGCCTCAAAACGGAGTATCGCTCTCAATCGAATCGATTGCGTCATTTTCAGAGGACAATGATGTGTTCCCAGGTAGCGGTGTAGAGAATTTACTAAGAAGTAGCCTCACAATGATAAATATCCAAACACCTGAATTTTGGAACGATACCGCCGCCGATGCTGATAGAGCATTTTTGAGTTTCCGGTCTGTGGAGAACAGTTAATGGATGCTAAATCAATATTACTTGTCGGTATGCCAGACTCCGGGAAATCAAATTATATTGGCCGCGTTTGGGGAGCATTGGGAGAGGATAATAGTTCTTTATTCGCTACTGAAATACCAGAAGATATTATCTATATCGAAAATCTATATGGTCATTTAATGGGTGGGCAATTTGCAGGGCGAACTGATCGGGGTGACTATGAAACCCCTCATCAGGTTACATTTAAAGTGGCTAAAAAGGGCGAAGATAATGTTTCTCCAACCGAGATATTAGTGCCTGATGTTAACGGTGAACTTTGGAAGAAAGCCGTTCAAACTTATGAATTACCTGAAAAATGGATGGATAAGCTCCAAGGTGCGTCATCTGCTATGCTATTTATTGGAATTATGTCTAAAGAAAATAAATTTCCTATGGATTGGGTGTCTGCTAGATCCTTGCTCTCAATTCACGATCCCAAAAATATTGATATTGAAGCAATCCCTACTCAAGTAGCATTGTGTGAGCTGTTACGGTTCATAGAATTTGGCATGGGCCAGCCTATCGATGGCGAACTACCAAAGGTGGCTATAATGGTTACCGCTTGGGATCGCTTAGATGCTAAAACCTCGACAAACGGGCCAATGGCGTATTTGAAACAGGAGTTCCCTCTATTTCATGGAAAAATTCTAGGTAGCGGAAATCTCAATATCAAGACGTTTGGCGTGAGTTTAGTTGGTGGTGATCTTGAAGTAGATAAAGACTTTAAAGAAAAATTTCTTGAGGGCCAAATTGAGGGGACGGGTTACGTTTGCATTGAAAATGAAAAAGGTGGGGCGGAGCGGGTTCATCTTACAGAACCGATAGCTTGGCTTATTAGCGAAGATGGATAAGAGAATGAGGTTTTTTATCGATCAACAATTGCATGGTTATAAAGACGGTCACCAAAAACTTGAGGGCTCAATCAGCCTGTCGAGATCAGATCAAGATGTTATTGATAAACTATCTGATATTTCTGGTCCGTTAAGGCCAGGGGAGCATTTTGAGCCCTATTTGACGGCCTATCCGTTGCCAAGCAAACAATTCTATGTGATAGCCCGAACTAAGCAAGACTTGCATGCACCAAGAGCAGGCTGTGTATTGACCCGAAGTTTTCTTATTCCCATGAAGGGTTTCAAAAATTCGAGCGACCTTTTAGAGTTGTTCCTGCTTTTAGATATCGAGAATGAAATTATAGATTATTCCACTCAAATCGAAGTCAGTAACTCTAACAGACTTTTGGAAGCGGTTTCTGATTCAAGGCTAAGCGAGTTGGTAGAAGTGATTTTTCTAGAAGATAGTCAGCCGATTTTGATGCTTGATACGTCGAATGCAAAAAGTATTTCAATTCGCTTACTTAGTTCTCTTTGGCCTGCCCTAAGAACTAAATTTTCTTTTTGTACATATGCTCTCGGACCGCGCACAGTAGGCGGCGAGCCTTTTAGTCTTCTTTTTGCGCCTTCTAACGTGAGAGGTAGGTATTCGAAGTGGAATGGTCGCATTATTCAAGGAAAGTCGCAGGATAAGGCTGGGCCTCGTCACCGTTGGACAACCGATGCTGTCACGGACATTTTTCAAGCTAGTCACCCGACGCTTCTCAATAAAGATTTTCTTGGGGTTATGAAAAATGACGAGGAAGGTGACGAGTCAATATATCGATTGTCATGTTTATGGAACGAACTGATTGAAAAGGCGAAAACCACCCCAACGGCTGTTTTGGGATTACTAGATATCTTAAACTCTAGACAAAATCTGCCGGACAACATTCTGGAACACCTTTCTCCGCTAATAATAGGGAGCATTCATAGGGCACCTACTAGTATTAATGAACTGGAGACTTGGAAATTCTATAATCGTTTGCTCAGGAAGTTTCCTAAGCAGCCATCGATTAATTATCTTCTTGATCTCTTGAAAATCGAAGCAACAAATTTAGCAAAACGTAAGCCCATTGATGCAGTTCACTTTTTAATCGAAGCTGAGCAAGATAAAACTCAAATCCCGCAATTGCTCGTCGCAGCTATCGGCGAAGGGGTTCCAATGTCCAACGCTTTCCCTCAAGCTATTGAAAGCTTAACAAAACTAACGAAATTAACTTCCCAAATGCTGCTTGGATCGAGCGTGAAGCTTACTAAATACATTCTTGATTACGCGATAAAATTACCGACTGATAATCTAATGGATTGGATTTTGGCAGTCCTTAGTTATGAAGGCGGAGGGAAGGCTCTCAAACGTCAAATAAGGGAAAATGCGTTACCATTCTTGGATGAAAGCGATGATGTCCCATTGTTACAAGCACTACTTAGAAATGTTAGTGGAGATGGACTGACCAATGCTGTTGAAATGGTTTGGCAGACTTCAAAATTTAGAGTAGCTGAATTCGATCATGTGTTCCAAGGATTAATGCACGATGCAAAAGACGTGGATGCAATTCGCACTGGAATACTCTTAGCATCCGAAACAGAAAACTCGAATAGATTTTTATTTAGCACGCTACGTGCTTCTACATCTGATATTGATTGGCTCTTGAACTCAAATGAATTGAGCACAAGTCGATCTCATTTGTTGATATTGAAGCTACTCTTAAAAGCAAAAACCTCGGAAATTAATAAAATACTCCAAAACAAGCGCAGTTCAAAACAAGTGGAGAGCATTTGCTTGAGTAACTTGCCAGATGCGGCAAAGCTATTTGCAGATATAATATCTCGAAAAACTTCCAATACAAATGAAGTTTTAAAACAATGTGTGTTTATTCTGCCTTTTTTAACCTCGGCACAAAAAAAGCCTTTCCTCAATAAAATCTTCCCAGTTTTACTGTCGAAATCCACAGCCGGAACACGCAAGTCATTCAATAAACTTCTCAAGTTATCTTTTGATTCTATTGAAATAGAAAATTTGCTAAACTGGTCGCTGAAGCAAGAATTAAATATAGAAATTCTGACAAACAATATAGTTTGGCTTGGGCAGCTTAAGGGTGCCCATCGCAATTCTTTGATTGATAATTTCAAATTAATAAACTGTATGCTGATTGATGCCTATGGTGCCAGATTTCCGGGCAAAGGATTAGAAGCTTGGGCGAAACTATTTCGCAAAACTTTAAAAGAAAATCCTAAGACCATCATTTCTCCAGCACGGGATCTATTCAATTATGTTGTTCGATGCAAGGACCAGCCAGTCGAAAATCTCATAAAAATCTCCTATGGTGTCATCTATAAATTCGAATCTGATAAGTACCAACCCAACAGTTCATTTGGGCGCTTTTTTAGAAACGAGAGAAAAAACTTACAGCGCCTGCGTCTGAGACTAATAGATGCATTCACAGATTCGCAGTGGTCTCCTGCAGAATTGTTGATGGCAGGAGTTAACGCCGGGGACCCACAATCAATACTTAGAGACATGAAAAAAAGACATAGAGGTGAGAAATATTTAGTGAAAGTTATTCGTGATATAGAACGCTTTCCAGCTAAGGAGCAAGCCATTCTTATTTCAGAATTCGATAAATTCATATAAAGCACTTCATTTTTCGACGATTGAAATGAAACTTTATTTCTGTTTTACAATTTTTAAGCTGCTAGCGGCATAGCTCAAGATAAAGTGAAGTTGTCGAAATTTTAGACGCTATTCGAATGGCACTTAGTACGCAGGGATCTGACGGATTGGTCAATCCCTCTCACGGAGTACATAGGTCCGTACTCCAAAAGATGGTCAAGGCTAGCACTTGCACCGTCATCGATGTTTTTACACTTGTTCCCGGCTGTACGTCGTCAGGTTTATTTGGGTATTTGAAGTTTCGGTATTAATCCATGCGTCTTTATAAGTGCCTTGATTAGCTCTTTTCTATTAAATTGCATTCCACCACAGCATAATTAATAACTATTATTCTATGTTTTCAACACTCCGGCAACAACCTTTATATACCGTCAATTATGTTAGCCGCGTTCACTATAGGTAATCCATACAGATTACTGATAGCCTTTGCAGAAACCGTCTGTTTATTCCACATATATTCACCATTCATTGTCCAACCATGATTAGAGGCAGATACAATCACTTCAGGATATTGGAATGACGATAGGAGCATTGGCCATGGCACCCATTCTTCCCAGCAGATGAGGATTGCAGTGCGTTTGCCTGCGATGTTGTGTATACCGCTGTTGAACCAGTGAGAGTTAAAGCCTGAGCCTTTCCAGGGGTTCCACATGACAAAGGGAACGGGTTGTCGTGCATTATATTGATCAGGTTCAGCTCCGAGAATGAGTAGTGTATTTTCACGAGTGCCACTTATTTCCTCAATAATGCCGATTAACACGATAGCGTCGTTTCGCCTTGCTCGTGCTTCAATCAATTTGAGTTGTGGTTCTAGCCCCAGAGTGCGAAGGCCAAAAACTGATTCGGGCGCAATGATTACTTTGTTGCCGTTATCAAGTTCAGAAGTAATTTGAGCAATGAGGGCGAGAGTGCGTTTATTCCGTTCTTGTGTAAGGTTGGTGTTCTGATCCTTAAAAGAGGTTTTCAAGCCGACCCATCCGGTTGGAGACGGAGCTTCATCGTAAATTATATTACTCATCAGTGAGGTAGCAATAAGTCCACACAGAAACATTTTCATTGAAAGCCCTTTTAATTGAAAGGGCAGGATGATAATGCTCGCTACGAGGATGAGACCTAAAATACCTGTTCCTGGCAAAAGATAGCCTGCGGCCATATAAGGATTAGGGGCCGCAAGGGTGCCAAATGGCGGCAATATGGCGATAAGACAAGCCGCAATGCTTGTTATGAGACGTTGCCGCCCCACGCCCGTAATAATAAGCCACGGAAGTGCAGATACTATAGCCAGAAGAATGCAGGCACTAAATTGGCTAAGAAGGGCATCACTGCCAAGGACATCGCCAATGGGCTTAAAAGCAAGGGCACTGGCGCCGCAAGCAAATGCGAATATGGCAAGCCGTGACTGCCAATTGATCACTGGGCATAATGCAGGAGTTATCAGAAAAGGCGTTAGAGCAAAAAGGATTGGATGATCGTAAGAATGGTAACCCATGAAGGCAAATAGAATGAGTGTAAATAACCTGAAAAACTTTTGGAAAAACGGGGATGTTTTTATCAAAGCGATCGTTGCCTTGAGTACTGCGTTTATCCTGTTATTCATCTTTTCTCCTATAATACCGCTTGTTTTTAATACAACGAAATCTATGCCTCGCGGTCTCTATTATACTTTTGACTGTACGCCTAAGCGCGGTGATCTTATTCAGTTCCGACCAGACATCCTTCATTGGAATTTAGCCCTGGAGCGCGGTTATGTCTCGTCCCGAACACAAGGCCTTTTAAAGGAAGTTGCCGCCATTTCTGGTGATCATGTGTGCTGGAATGACACACATATTTTGATCAATGGAAAAGACGTAGGACTTGTTCTTTCCGAAGACTCAGAAGGCAGACCCCTTACTCATCCCCAAGGATGTTTGACTGTTTCTTCCAATGAGACTTTACCCTTGGCCACGGACACCAGCCTTTCTTATGATGGCCGATATTTTGGTTTTATCGCTTCAGAAATGATCACTAGTTGCCTGTCACCTCTGCTTACGGAAAGTCTATAATTTACAATGTTCAAGCCCCTTTCAACATTCAATAAAAACCCGTTAAAAGTTTATTAATATCACAAAAAACACTTAAAACGAGTCTTTTTTCTTGCTATTATTTTTAATGCCTCTATGGCTAGGTATAGGGTTTAATTATTTATATCAGTATATTAGGGGATGTTTTAGTTGGAAGTTTTAAGTAAAGTAATCAGTCTGTTAGACGAACGATTGGGGGAAGATATTATAGCTTTTCTTGATGATCCTACCGTCGTTGAAATTCTTCTTAATCCTGATGGAAAAGTGTGGGTCGATACATTTAAAGGCCGACTTCAAACAGATATCACCTTTGACCCTATCAAAGCTCAAACCATTATATCCATTGTTTCAGGTTCAGTTTCTGAAGAAACTCACCGTCATGCGCCAATGATTGAGGCGGAGTTGCCGGGAAGCGGATATCGTTTCACCGGATTGCTCCCGCCAATCGTTGAGAGACCATGCTTTTCAAACGCAAACGGGCCGGTCAGGTTTTTAGTCTAGTCGAATATGTGAGAGCTGGCATACTCGGTCAAAAGCAAGCTGATTATCTAAAAGCCGCTATTTCCAACAAAGCCAATATTCTGATCGGTTCCGCCTTCCTCAATATGAA
>JAESUD010000286.1 GCA_016763335.1 Emcibacteraceae bacterium
ACAGAACGAAAATGTTTACACGTTTCATTATAAAGATCGTTCGATGAAAAAAATAAAAAATGCAGATGATTTTGCATTATTAGAAAGCGCAAAATATTCCTTAAAAAAAGGATTTTCACATTTTGCAATATTAAATACCAGGCATTATGATGCAGCAAAAAAACGTAAGTCTTATACTAAGTTTGGTAGGGTAAGTTCAAAAAGACCTAGGCTAGAAACAGAACTGACTATTGCATGTTTTAATCATGAAACAGGCGAAAATTCCCACAATGCTCAAATGATTAAAGATGAAATAACCGCTAAATATTAAATAGAAAACGCTCAACTTTTGACAGCCTTTCTTATAAGTACTATAAACGTGTAAATTATAGGGGGTTATGATGCGATTATTGGTTTCTATTTTAATTTTTATTTTATCCATAAATTTCAGTCATGCGGCAGATGTTGTTCTTGAGGTGGGGCAGACGGTGCCAGTGCGATTAGGGGTTGATATTGATGGTAATAAGGTCTTAAGCACCGATCATTTAGGCAAAGTTCTGGTCATCAGCTTCTGGGCTTCATGGTGTCCGCCGTGTAGAAAAGAATTACCCGTCATTGATAACCTGCAAAGATTGGCAGGCAAAGATAACCTAACCGTGATTGCAATAAATTTTGGTGAGAAGAAAAGAACTTTCCGCAGGTTTACAAAATTACTTCCTGATGCAAATTTGACCTTCACCCATGATAACAAGGGAAGAATTGGTAAAAAAGATTTTGGTGTAAAAGGCATTCCTCACATGGTGATCGTTGATCAAAGCGGTAAAATTGCCCATATACATATTGGTTATGGTGATGAAACCGTTGGCAACCTTGCCAATGAAATCAATGCGCTATTTCGAAAGAGCGGGTAAAAACATTTAAAACGCACACTTCCATTTTTTGGTCAGCATGATAATATTGTTTGATATATTTATGGGAGAGATAATGATGGTTCGGACGTTAAGTTTAGTTATAAGTTTACTAACATTTTTTGTGGTAACTGTTCAGGCACAAGAAACAGAAATTATAAAGACATCAGGACTTAAAGAGCCCGTTGAAATCATTAAAGATAAATGGGGTGTATCGCACATTTATGCTCAGAACCAGTCAGACCTGTTTTTTGCCCAAGGGTATAATGCGGCGCGTGACCGTCTATTTCAGTTTGAAATTTGGCGACGTAAAGCAACGGGAACATTATCAGAAATTATGGGCGAAAAAGCACTCGATCATGATAAGGGTGCCAGACTTTTAAGGTTTCGCGGCGATATAGAGGCGGAACTGGCCCATTATCACGCCGACAGTAAAGATATCATCGTTTCATTTGTTGCCGGGGTTAATGCATATATTAAACAAACAGAACAAGACGCGAGCTTGTTACCGTTTGAATTTGATTTACTCGGCTTTAAGCCGCAATACTGGACACCGGAAATTGTTATTTCACGTCATAATGCCTTGACGGGTGGTATCGGCAATGAAATCATGCTCTCAAAGGCTATTACGGCGATGGGTAGTGATAAGGTGCGTAAAATGTTGCCCTTTTACCGTGACACATATCTTGAGCCATTTGACGGCATTGATCTTTCAAAAATTACCGATGATATAATGGCTGGTTACCGGGCATCGCGAAGCCAACCAGTGTTTGATCAATCTGATCTTAAAAACTCTCAGATGGTTGGTTCTGTTACGCAGAATGTTATGTTTAATGAAAATTTTTGGAATGACCCGATCGAGGGAATAAATAATATAGGTAGTAATAATTGGGTAATATCCGGTTCGCGTACAAAAAGCGGTAAGCCGATTATGGTCAATGACCCACACCGTACCATTCAAAGCCCGTCATTGCGTTATATGGTGCATTTAAATGCACCGGCGGTTGATGGTAAACGAGGGTGGAATGTTGTGGGTGGCGGCGAACCGGTGTTACCGGGGGTATCGATTGGTCATAATGAGTTTGGTGCATGGGGATTGACTATTTTCCGCATTGATCAGGAAGATTTGTATGTCTATCAAACCAATCCTGAAAACCCGAACCAATATCGCTATAATGGTAAATGGGTTGAAATGCATAATGAACAAACAACGATTAAGGTAAGAGGGCAAGATGATGTCATTGTTGAGCTTAAATATTCGCTTCATGGTCCCGTGATTTTTGAAGACGAGCAGAATAACCTGGCATACGGCCTTAAGGCGGCATGGCTTGATGTCGGCGCGACACCGTATCTTGCAAGTTTACGGATGGACCAAGCAGAAAATTTCGAAGAATTCAGAGAAGCATGCAGTTATTCAGGACTTCCTGGTGAAAATATGGTTTGGGCCGATAAGATGGGCAATATCGGTTGGCAATCGGTTGGTCTGTCGCCGGTGCGCTTTGGCTGGGACGGTAGTTTGCCAATTCCTGGTGATGGAAGTTATGAATGGAACGGCTATGTGCCGATTAAATCAATGCCTAATGTTACTAACCCTGATGTTGGTTGGTACGGAACTGCCAATAATCATAATGTTCCAAAAGGCTATCCAAATATTTTTTCTGATTTTTATTCTGACCCCGCGCGTGCCTACCGGTTGGCAGAAGTATTAAACAATACAAAGGATCACACCGTAAAAGACAGTATGACATTGCAATATGATACGAAATCAATGAATGCTGAAAAAATTACACCGTATATTTCTGCTATCAATATGTCATCTGAATATAAAGCAGCACAAAAAATACTGACTAAATGGGATCACCGCCTTGACCGTGATAGCGTTGCTGCATCCATATTTGATATATGGGAGCAATCAATGATCAACACGTTATATTCTATGATGGTTCCGTCAGATAAAGCAGGACAGATTTCCAAACCCAGTCGTCATAAATTAACAGAATGGATTATCACGCCACCAGAATTTATATTTGGTGATACACCAGAAAAAGCAAGAGATGAACTGATTGCTAATAGTCTAGTTGTGGCCGTTGATTATCTAACCAATAAGTTTGGTGATGATATGGACAATTGGGCTTATGGCAATATTCACTTTGCTGAGATAATTCACCCGCTTAGCCATTTAATCAGTGAGGATGAGCAGAAGAAAGTCAACATTTCACCGCTTCCTAGAGGCGGGGGCGGTAATACATTAAATGCTAATCATGGAAATGGGCGGCAAACTTCAGGGGCAAGTTTTAGAATGATTGTGGATACAGCCGATTGGGACAGTGCCGTAGCAACCAATTCACCGGGGCAATCGGCCGATCCAAAAAGTTCGCATTATGCGGATTTATTTGAAAACTGGAACACAGGAAGCTATTTTCCCATTTATTATTCAAAAGACAAAATTATGGATAATGCAGGGCATATAATTTCATTAGAATCAAATAGTTAAAGAATTTGCTTAAAGTATTGAGTTAATAAAATGACAGAAAATGTTAAAAAAATAGAAAAAATTACTTTTGATGATTATAATGGTAAAGCTTCTAAATTTTGGGAAAATACCAAAGATCATGATGTGAGCCAGAACTATACGGCATTTTTAGCGCCGTTTGATGGTAAAAAATCACTTGATATACTTGATTTTGGCTGTGGGCCGGGGCGTGATATCTTATATTTTAAATCAATAGGACATAACCCTGTCGGGCTCGATGGAGCATCTGAATTTTGCGAGATGGCGCGAAAACTTACGGGGTGCCGGGTGCTTGAACAATCATTTAATGACCTTGATCTTGTGGAAAATAGTTTTGACGGGGTTTTTGCCAATGCATCTATGTTTCATGTTCCCCGTAAAAACCTCGCTAAAGTGTTGAAAGACCTATATAAGGCACTAAGGCCGAATGGAATACTCTTTACATCTAACCCACGTGGTGATGATGATGGATGGCAACGACCGGGGCGTTACGGCAATTTTATGCAATACGATCAATCACTTGTGTATCTTGAAGATGCAGGTTTTAAAATAATTGATCATTATTATCGTCCTCCAAATTTGCCCCGTGATCAACAGAACTGGCTAGCTATGGTAAGTAAGGTTGATAAAAATTAGTGTAATAATTTGAATTGAAAAATTAAACAAAAATGAATTTTTTTATTGATATAGCAACTTTGACTAGCATGAGTGGAGTATTTTACACCGTATTGCTTGTTTTGCTTTTTTTATTTTGGCGGCAAAACCCTGATATTGATGCCATATTATGGTGGTGTGGCTTTCCCTTCTTTCGCATTATTAACAGTTTGATCGCATCAGATACTACTGATTATGTCAGTGATATTTTAATTTATGCGGGGAATTTTTCGATCATTTTATCTGATACATTATTAATGATAGGTTGTATTAAATTCACGAAGTTAAGAATTCAATATAAACTTATATACGGTTATTTAGGGTTATTTTTAATTATATGTTTTTATCAATTTTATGTTGGGGCGGATTTACCGACACGGGCCCGTTATGTCGTTATATTTGATGTAATACCTATTATAGCATCAATATATGCATTGTCACACCTCAGTAATGCTGAATATGCTATGGAAAAGTTTTTTACTATTTTCTGGACATCATTTCAGGTTGGCGTTTTTATTTTTTGGATATTAATTGATTTTGAATATTCAAATATGCGTTACGGACCAAGTATTGTTATCAGTCTGACATTGGTTTACTTAAGTCATATTTTTACCACGTTGGGATTAATTATTCTAACCATAGCCAAGCGGCGAAATAATTTGATCTTTGAAAGTAAAAAACATAAGAAACTTGAAGAAGAACTGATTATAGCGCTCGAAAAGGCCCAGTTTGCAAACGAAGAAAAAAATAAATTTCTTACCAATATGAGCCATGAGCTCAGAACACCCCTTAATGCTATTATTGGTTTTTCGGAAAGCCTGAAATTGCGTTTTTACGGTGAACTCAATCAAAAACAAACAGAATATGTTGATAACATTTATGGTGGCGGGGAATTATTGCTCAAGCTTATTACTGATTTACTCAATTTATCAAATATTGAAGAAGGTAGGGTGGAAATCAAACTGGAGGAAGTTAATCTTCAGCACTTGTTTGCCAAGACCCTTCCTTTGCTTGAGGAAATTGTTGGGCATGATAATGAAAAGTTGATTATTAATGATAACATTAAAGGTACAAAAATATCTTTTGCTGTGATACTTGATCAAATCCGCACCAAGCAAATATTAATTAATTTTGTTTCAAATGCGGTGAAATATAGTGATAAAAATTCAATAGTGATCATTGATATTGATGATGTTAACGATCAGTTTTTCAGGATTAGTGTTTCTGATCAGGGCATGGGTATTGCCGAGGATCAATATGAAAATATTTTCAAACCCTTTAACCGTGCAGGAAATGATAAATCAAATGTAGAAGGAATAGGGGTAGGACTCTCAATCGCAAAAAACCTGATAGAAGTCATGAAAGGTAAAATCGGTTTTCGAAGCGAAGTCGGAATAGGGTCAACATTTTGGATCGATATTCCTAAATCAAAACAACGCCAATTACCAATAAGTTAGGATGAAATGGATAATATAGACATAAATACCGTGCAATTTATGAGTACAGCTATCCTGATTGTCCTATCAGTATTAATGTTATTATTGTGGATGCAAAATAAAGATCAGTCTGCAAACGGTATTTGGTGTATTTTTTCTGTTCTAATAACAATTGATACAATTCTTTCATGCTTTCCCGAAATTAGAAATATGCAATATTTTGTATATCTGTTTAATATAGATGCCAGTTTTGCTTATTTTGCCTTGATGGTGGGATGTTTTAAATTTTCCGGAATTCATATTAATAAAAAATGGATGGCGGCCCTTATTATCACTTGTGTATTATTAAATTCAATTGGTGCTTATGTCACGTTTAATGATGTTGTTCGGCGTGTTGTTATCATTTCAATTAATACTATTAGCCTTTCCTTATCGGCATATGCGATTGCGCATTTGTCTCAACAGAAATTTAAACTTGAAAAAACGTTTCTCCTGAGTTTACTTGCAGGACATATAATTATTCATATGTTTTGGATTTATTTAGATTTCGATATTTCAGGTGCAAACGAGACATTATTCAGTAAAAGTGTAACACCAATGTATCTTATTCTGATTTTAATTATTTTAGCGTTGTTGCTTTTAACTCTCGGAATGATACGTACTTTACATGAACAGAAAAACATCAAAAGTATCGCTATAAAAAAGGAATTATCCGCCGCTGTTCGTGATACCAATGTTGCTAATAAATCAAAATCTATTTTTCTGGCAAATATGAGCCATGAACTCCGTACGCCTCTCAATATTATCCTCGGTTTTTCAGAAGCCTTACAGATTGAAATGGTCGGGCCTCTTAATGAAAAACAAAAATCCTTTGTTGAAAGTATACAATTTGGTGGCAAACGACTTCTTAATCTCATTAATGATTTGTTATATTTAAGTAATGTTGAATCCGGTAAGCTTGACAAAAATTTTGAAAAGGTCAAACCGGATATATTTTTAAAAGAAAACTTTAAAGGTCTCGAAGAAATTTGTCATAAATATCACAACTCACTTTATTACATTGATGATAGTACTGAATGTCATGATGATTATTATTTGATTATAAACAAAGTATGGATGAGCCAAATTTTAACGGCTCTCGTTGATAATTCCTCAAAATATGGTGCTCAAAAGGGTAATATCTGGCTAAATGGCTTTATAAACGATGAAAAACACATTCGTATCACTATTAAAGATGAAGGCGATGGTATTCAGTCAAGCGAATATAAAAATGTCTTTAAACCTTTTAACCGTGCTGGCGTTGATAATAGAGCCATCGAAGGCACGGGAACAGGCTTGGCAATCGTCAAGGGACTGGTTGAAGCAATGGACGGCAATATCGGTTTCGATAGCCGTATGGGTGCCGGCACAACATTCTGGATTGATTTACCGTTATACCGGGATTGATATTAAATATTAATCAATTTTCATTTTAACAAAATCGAGATCATGAAAGTCATAGCTGAAATCGGTGAGGGGGGATATGGCCTTCATTTTTAAACCGTTCACTTTTCCTTCAAAATCCGTGCTGAACATTGCATAAGCATCAGCATTAAAGCTGCGATCATCCCATTTAATTTTGAATGTATTAAATTTAAACGGCGTTAAAGTTCCTTTTAGTTTTCGTGACTTTGCGGCAGTGAAATAAAGATTATCATCTTTTTTGCTGATGGTCACTTCGCCAAACCACGGATCTTTATATGTCCCCATATAATGCTCTATAGAAAGCAATGCCTTTGCATCAGCATCGGCACTTTCACTGGCAATTTGTGTATTAGCTCTGGCAATATTACGTATACGAATTTTATTTAATCGTTCGGTCCAGTCAACATCACCCGTACCGAGATATGTCTGAAGAATATTTTTCATGATGGCGCGCATTGCAGATCCATTTTCCTGATTGGTCAGGACAACGATACCGAGGTTTTCCTGTGGGATCATGACGATATATGTCACCATACCAAGCAAGCCACCAGTGTGTGATACCATTTTCAAGCCGTGAAAGTCCTGCAAACGAAAACCAAGGCCGTAGGCAGAAAAATTTGTACCATGCCAACTTTTATCATTGTTGCTCACGGGTTGAATGGTTTGTGGCGTCCATAATTCATCATGTTGCCTCTTTGAAATTAAACCAGCACCGTCGTTAAGATGCATATTCAACCAGCTCATTAATGCTCGGGCACTACATTGAAGTCCCCCGGCCGCAGCGATGACCATTGGTTCGCCCAATTCCTGAAGCCGGGTTGCTTTTTGCATTTTTCCGTTCACTAATACATGGGGTTCGGCAATATTACTTCCGGGTTTAAGGCCGCTAAGGTCGGCATAACAGCTTGTTCCCATTGCCAGTTGATTTATAATCCGTGTTTGAACAAATTGTTCGTATGACATGTTTGCGGCGGCTGCGATTACTTCGCCAGCTATTACATATAACAAATTATCATATGCGTATGCCGCCCTAAAGCCGCTCACCATTTTAAGGTGGCGAACATTATGAATAATTTCTTCACGGCTCACTTCTGTTGTCGGCCAGAACATTAAATCGCCGGCGCCA
>JAESUD010000287.1 GCA_016763335.1 Emcibacteraceae bacterium
AAAAACATTAAAAATACGCATTGATAAGCAAAATGAGAATGCGCTTGCGCTTGCAGAGTTCCTAAATAGCCACAACAAAATTGAACAAGTTTTTTATCCGGGGCTTAAATCTGACCCGTACCACGAAATGGCCAAGGAGCAAATGAGTGGTTTTGGTGGCATGTTGAGCTTCTCACTTAAAGGGGGCTTTGATAAAGTTCGGAACTTCTTGCCGCAAATACGTTTTGCTCACCGCGCCGCGCATCTTGGCGGGGTTGAAACCATTGTCGGCCCACCGCGCACCACAAGCCATGTTGAATTAACCGAGGCACAGCGCGCGGAGCTTGGTATTCCCGAAAGCCTGATCCGCTGTTCTGTTGGCATTGAGGATATAGAAGATATTATTGCTGATTTTAATCAAGCGCTTGAAAGTATTTAAGGGAAAATTTATTGTCATTGAAACTTGAAAATATAACGCTGGACATTAATGGCCAGCCACATATTTATCAAACAAATCTAGAATTAGAAAAAGCGACAATGAATGTTTTGCTCGGGGCTACTGGTGCTGGTAAAACAACCCTGATGCGCCTAATGGCCGGACTGGATAAACCAAGTTCGGGACGGGTTTTATGGAACGGTGAAGATGTCACAGGCAAGCGGGTTCAGGACCGCGACATTGCCATGGTTTATCAACAGTTTATTAATTACCCCAGCATGAGTGTTTATGAAAATATCGCCTCACCGCTGCGGATTATGAATAAACCCGCGGATGAAATTGACAAAGCTGTCCGGCACAGCGCCGAGATGATGAAAATATCTAATTTGTTGGATAGCCGCCCCCTTGAATTATCAGGCGGGCAACAACAAAGATGCGCCCTTGCCCGCGCCCTTGTTAAAGGGGCAGGCTTGGTACTGCTCGACGAACCACTGGCAAACCTTGATTATAAATTACGCGAAGAACTTAGAGCCGAAATACCGAAAATGTTTGAAAAATCTGGTGCTATTTTTGTATATGCTACTACTGACCCGGAAGAGGCATTACTGCTCGGCGGTAACACGGCGACATTATTTTGAAGGACGCATAAGCCAATTTGAAAAAACTTCAACCGTATATCATCATCCGAGAGACGCGACCACGGCACGGGTATTTTCAAATCCGCCAATGAATTTTCTAAAACTGAATAAAAAAGCCGATAAAATTACCTTCGGCGACGGTACATCTATTTCTGCCACAGATAATTTTCGCAGCTTAGATGATGGTGATTATATTGCCGGGTTTAGACCCAATCATCTAGAGCTAAGCAAGCATAGCGACGCAGCTATTCATTTTTCAGCACATCTCAATGTTACCGAAATTACAGGATCAGAAACATACCTGCATTTAGAACATGACAATGAGCGCTGGGTCGGCCTTGTGCACGGCATTCATGATTTAGCATTAGATAAGGATATATCGGTTTATCTTGACCCATCCCATATTTATACATTTGCGCAAGATGGTGATTTAATTCTTTCTGCCGCCTATGCGAAAGGGGCAATGAATGGCTAAAATAACTCTTTCTAATTTGGCGCACCGCTATGCCCCCGGCGATAATTACGCCTTAAAACCCATGAACCATGTTTGGGATGATGGCACCGCATATGCGCTTCTTGGCCCCTCCGGTTGCGGGAAAACCACACTTCTTAATATTATTTCAGGGCTGTTAACACCGTCGGATGGAAGTGTATTATTTAACGGTGACGATGTAACAAAAAAAGACACCGCGAGCAGGAATATAGCACAGGTTTTTCAGTTCCCTGTGGTTTATGACACCATGACGGTTAGGGATAATCTTGCGTTTCCGCTAAAAAATAGAAAACTAGATACGGATTATATTAAAAGGCGGGTTGAAGAAATAGCTGACATGACGGGGCTTACAGATATTTTAGATAAAAAAGCCTTAAGCCTAACAGCGGATGTAAAACAAAAAATCAGTCTCGGTCGCGGTTTGGTGCGCGAGGACGTCAATGCGATTTTATTTGATGAACCGCTTACCGTTATTGACCCGCATATGAAATGGCAACTTCGCACTGAATTAAAAGCCCTGCATAAAAAGCTCGGCCATACCATGATTTATGTTACCCACGACCAAACGGAAGCCCTTACATTTGCAGATAAAGTTGTGGTTATGCTGGAAGGCGAAGTCGTGCAAATCGGCACGCCTACTGAGCTGTTTGAAAAACCAGGTCATACATTTGTCGGTTATTTTATCGGCTCACCGGGAATGAATATTTTACCAGTAAAAATTAAAGGTGATAAAGCCTATATCGCAAATCATGAAATTGCTCTTGCGCAAGGCTATAAAGATATGACGGGAAAGATTGAGATTGGCATACGTCCGGAATTTATCACGCTTTCAAATAACCCGTCGGACCTGCCCATTACCATTAAGCGAATTGAAGATGTTGGACATTATAAAATTATCAGAGCCGCCCATAAAGACATTGATATAAATATAATCGCCAATGAAGCTTTTGAGTTTTCCGAAGATTTAAAATATGCCCGTTTCGATAAGAGTCGCACCAATATTTATGCAGATGACTGGCTGGTGGAACCATGAATAAAACCCACAATCAAAAAGCATGGTTTATGGTGCTGCCGGTCGTATTGCTGGTAGCGTTTTCTGCGGTAATTCCGCTTATGACGGTCGTTAATTATTCGGTGCAGGATACGTTTGGTAATAATGAATTTTTCTGGGTAGGTCTTGAATGGTTTGAAGAAATACTGGCTTCGAACCGAATGCACGATGCCCTCGGGCGGCAAGTAATTTTTACCACCACCATATTGTTGATTGAGATTCCTCTTGGTATTTTTGTCGCCCTTCATATGCCCAAAAAAAGCGGATTTTGGTCCTCAATATGTCTGGTTCTTGTGGCGCTTCCGCTGCTTATTCCTTGGAATGTGGTGGGAACGATCTGGCAAATTTTTGGCCGCATTGATATTGGCCTTCTTGGCTATACCTTAGATCAAATGGGAATTGATTATAATTATACTCAGGATAGTTTTGCCGCATGGGTCACCATTATCATTATGGATGTCTGGCACTGGACTTCGCTGGTGGTACTGCTTAGCTATGCCGGTCTTAAATCAATTCCGGATGCCTATTATCAAGCAGCAAAAATCGATCAGGCCAGCCGCCTGAGTGTGTTTCGTTATATCGAACTTCCGAAAATGAAAGGCGTGCTTCTGATCGCAATATTGCTGCGGTTCATGGATAGTTTCATGATTTATACCGAACCTTTTGTTGTCACCGGCGGCGGACCGGGAAGTGCCACAACATTTCTATCTATTGATTTGGTAAAAATGGCCATTGGTCAATTTGACTTGGGTCCGGCAGCGGCATTCTCATTAATTTATTTTCTGGTTATCCTGCTTATATCATGGGTATTTTATACGGTAATGGTTCATTCTGATAAGGAGGCAGGGTTATGAAGATTAACAAATCTGCCTTTATAATGACACTCTATATCATATTTTTAATGTTGCCGATTTATTGGCTGATCAATATGAGCCTTAAAACCAATCAGGAAATTTTAACAACATTTTCGCTGTGGCCCAATGATCTTACATTTGATAATTACATGGTGATTTTTACCGATCCAAGTTGGTATAATGGTTATCTGAATTCCATTACCTATGTTGTGATGAACATGGTTATATCGCTTAGTGTTGCCCTTCCCGCCGCTTATGCCTTTAGCCGTTATACTTTCATGGGCGACTAGCATTTATTTTTCTGGCTGCTCACCAACAGGATGGCGCCGCCGGCGGTGTTTGCTCTGCCGTTTTTTCAGCTTTATTCCAGTGTCGGGCTTTTTGATACACACATTGCGGTTGCCCTTGCCCATACATTATTCAATGTGCCGCTTGCTGTATGGATACTCGAAGGATTTATGCGCAGTGTACCAGGAAATTGATGAAACGGCCTATATAGATGGCTACGGGTTTTTTAAATTTTTCTATAAAATATTTATGCCTTTAATTGCATCAGGCATCGGTGTGGCGGCATTTTTCTGTTTTATGTTCTCGTGGGTCGAATTGCTGCTTAGCCGTACGCTGACCTCCGTTGATGCCAAATCAATCGCCGCGACCATGACAAGGACGGTATCGGCGTCTGGCCTTGATTGGGGCGTGCTCGCCGCAGCGGGTGTACTCACGATCATTCCCGGGGCGCTGGTTATTTACTTTGTCCGTAATCACATTGCTAAAGGCTTTGCCTTGGGCCGGGTATAGGGAGAAGAGAATAATGGATTTATCATGGATGGGGTGGACAGTGCCGACGGCGATATTCTTTATATCAATTGCTACTGCACTTGTTATTATGATTATATGGTCCATTAAAACACCGCAGGCACCACGGGTCGGAATATTACGGTTTGAAACCACGCCCGGTGATCGGTTATTTATCAGTCTGCTTGGCTCTGCTTTTATATGTCTAGGCTGGCTCGCTTTATTTGGTGCGCCACTATGGTGGGCATTATTGGTTTGTTTTTTATACGCATTATCAGTTTTTAGATGGGTTTAATTTTTGGAGAATAAAATGAAATATGGTTTTACAGTTATTGCAGTGATGATGGGTTTAAACGCAAGCGCCATTGCCGACGATGCAACAACCAACAAATGGATCGAAGAATTTCAACCATCAAGCCTTTCAAAGGTCGAACAAACCGCAGAAATAAACTGGTTTATTAAGGCGGCAGAGCCCTTCAAAGGTATGGAAATCAAAGTTGTTTCAGAAACCATTGCCACCCACGAATATGAAAGCAAAACTTTAGCGAAGGCCTTCACCGAACTTACCGGTATTAAAGTCATCCATGATTTAATCGGCGAAGGGGATGTGGTGGAAAAACTGCAAACCCAAATGCAGTCGGGCGAAAATATTTATGATGCCTATATCAATGATAGTGACCTCATCGGTACTCACTGGCGTTATCAGCAAGCAAGAAACCTGACCGACTGGATGTCAGGAATTGGTAAAGACGTGACAAACCCGGGACTTGATCTTGATGATTTTATCGGTACATCATTTACCACGGGGCCTGACGGAAAACTATATCAGCTCCCCGATCAGCAATTCGCCAATTTATACTGGTTTAGATATGACTGGTTCACAGACGAAAAAAATATGGCCGACTTTAAAGCCAGATATGGCTATGACCTCGGCGTTCCTGTTAACTGGTCCGCGTACGAGGATATCGCAGAGTTTTTTACTGGTCGGGAAATTGACGGCAAAAAAGTATACGGGCATATGGATTACGGTAAAAAGGACCCATCATTAGGCTGGCGTTTTACCGATGCGTGGATGTCTATGGCTGGAATGGGTGATAAAGGGGAACCAAACGGCCTTCCGGTTGATGAATGGGGAATTCGCGTTAACGAAAACTCGCAACCCGTAGGATCATGCATGGCGCGCGGCGGCGCGACCAACAGCCCGGCGGCGGTCTATGCACTGGAAAAATATGTTGAGTGGCTAACAAAATATGCGCCACCAACTGCGGCGGGGATGGTATTTTCCGAGGCAGGCCCGGTTCCGGCCCAAGGAAACATCGCTCAACAAATTTTTTGGTACACAACATTTACCCCCGACATGGTTAAGGAAAACACTCCCGTTGTTAATGATGATGGGACCCCGAAATGGCGCATGGCGCCATCACCGCATGGTGCCTATTGGTCGGAAGGTACCAAAATCGGCTATCAGGACGCTGGTTCATGGACCTTGATGAAATCAACTCCGGATAATCGCGCCAAGGCGGCATGGCTTTACGCACAGTTTGTTACATCAAAAACCGTTGATGTTAAAAAATCCCATGTTGGTCTTACTTTCATTCGCGAAAGCTCCGTACAGCATGCGTCATTCACAGAACGTGCGCCAAAACTTGGTGGACTTGTTGAATTTTACCGCTCGCCAGCCCGTGTTCGCTGGTCGCCAACCGGGACAAACATTCCCGATTATCCTAGGCTAGCTCAATTATGGTGGCAGAATATCGGTGATGCTTCATCGGGCGAAAAATCAGCACAGGAAGCCCTCGATGCATTATGTTATGCACAGGAAAGACTGATGAGACGTTTGGAACGCACCGGTGTTCAGGGCGAATTTGGCCCCAAACTTAATGATGAACAAGGGGCGGATTATTGGATCGCACAACCCGGCGCACCAAAGGCAAAAATCGCTAACGAAAAACCAACGCCGATTACCATAAGTTATGATGAGCTGATTAAGTCCTGGCAGTAAAAATTCGGATAGACCACTTTCAGGATTTTGATCATATCTGAAAATGATATTTGACCGTAAGCCGCCGGTATCTTATCCGACGGTGAATATGTCACGAGTGAGCCAAGCGCCGGAAATGAAATTCTTGAATGCATTCCCAGCGGCCCCATGGCGATAATAATCAGCGGTATTTCGCGCTCGCAATGAAACAGCGCGGCAAGACGGGCGCAATCATGTTCATCCTGCACCATGCAGGCGATTTTGACGGCACTGGCGTTCGCTGACTTGGCCTGCTCGATTAACTCTAACAGATCGTTCATAGAGGGTGTTTTATCAAAGTTATGATAAGAGGCGATTAAATCGCAATTACATCCACGCAAAATTGGGCTTAACAATTTTAAGCTTTCCGGTTCTGATAATTCAACATCCACCGCATCAACAATTTCAGCGAGTGAGCGAATGAGCGAGGTTCGCTCCGCTTCCGGTTTATCCCAATTTCCACCATCAATCTTTTTTCTAATTGTAACAAGCGTCGGTACATTTGAAAATTTTGCAATTTCTTTTTTAATATGACCTAGACCTGTATTTTTAAACAGATCAATTCTTATTTCCGCAACACCCAAGCCCTGCTTGATATGCTCATCGGCCTCACCCTTCGTAAAGTTATCATCAACAAGCACGGCAACGACTACGCCCTGCTCGGTTTTAATCTGCTTTACACGACTAACGAAACTTTTTGAGGTTTTTTGATTTGTCATAAAATTATTATCTTATTCAAGTGCTTTTTTTGGAATTAAGAATGCCGCGATACCCGCCAACAATAGCGGAAAGGAGAATATAATAAACATTGTTTGAATGCTAACCCCCGCATCAAACATCATACCAAATAATGCCGGGCCAATAATGGCCCCTGAACGTCCCATGCCCATGGCCCAGCCAATGCCGGTCGCCCGCATTTTAACTGGATAAAACCTTGCCGCAGCAGGGTAAAACCCTGTGATACCCCCTTGTGCAGAAACACCGATTAAGACAATCAATCCAAACATCACGCCATAACCCATTGATAAGTTGGCATATAAAAACATAAAAACAAACGCGCACAGCATATAAATAAATATAAGTCGATTTATTCTAAACCATGTTGCGAGCCAACCTATGCCAACGGTTCCGACAAATGCCCCAACATTGAGCGCCATCCCGGCATATGTTGCCAGTTCAAAGGGCATGCCGGATGAGGTGGCAATATTGGGTATCCAGCTCATCAATGTATATAATGTCATGAACGCGAAAAACACACCGAACCAAAGCAACAGAGTGGGAAATTTCAGTTTTGCGCTAAATAAATCACGCAGTGCAGTTTTATGGCTGACACCTACTGGTTTTTCGGGCAGGTGGTTTATTTCATCATGACCCATTTTTATCAGCAATGAGTTTATTCGTTTCAGGGCATTTTTCGGTTGGTTTTTAGCCATAAATGTCAGTGTTTCAGGCATAAACCAATAAATAAGCGGCAACATAATTGCCGATACCATTCCTGCCACCCCATAGACAATGCGCCAGCCAAATTGCGGCACGGCCCAAGCGACAAAAAACCCGGTTAAAATGGCGCCGATCGACCAGCCGCCCTGAACAAAACCGACACTAAAATTACGCTGCTTTTCATTGGCAAATTCCGAGGCTATCGCCGCCATGGTAGGAAGAATACCGCCAATTCCAAGTCCTGTTATGAAGCGAAGAACCAACATCTGTTCTAAGCCATCAACCATTGTCGTTAACAGCATTCCTACAGTGATAAATGCCGTGGATGTGAATAATAGTTTTGAGCGGCCAATCCTGTCGGCAAATGGTGCAAGAAACAAGCATCCAAGCATCATACCAAAAAGGCCAGCACTGAATATATACCCCAACTGTAATTTCGACAACCCCCACTCAGCTTCAAGGGTGGAACTGGTAAATGAAACGATCAACACGTCCATTCCGTCAATCATATTAAGAACAAAACACATTATAATCGCGGTTATCTGCACCGGTTTCATCGGGCTATTCGCGACTTTATACTGTAATTTTTCCTGCACGGCTTCGTACGGGGTTAAATCATTTTCTGAAACTGAAGTTGTGTCCGCACCCAAGATAAACCCTCTTTTTAAAATATTTGAAAGGACGTTATCATAGGTTCACAGTATTTTACAGAGGTTATCTGGGTATGTTTCTTTTAAAACAACGTAATCTAAACTCTCTCAATGACCATAGCAATGCCCTGACCGACGCCGATGCACATGGTGCAAAGCGCACGTTTTTGGTTTGTGCGCTCTAACTGGTTTACGGCAGTGGTTACTAAACGAATACCGCTCATACCAAGGGGATGGCCAAAAGCGATGGCGCCGCCTTGCGGGTTTATGCGCGGATCATCATCGGCGAGGTCGAGAGTTCTGGTGCAAGCAAGAACTTGTGCAGCGAAGGCCTCATTAAGTTCGAGTAAATCCATATCGTCCAATGTCATTCCAAGACGAGCGAGCAGTTTTTCCGTTGCACTGACCGGGCCAATACCCATTGTGCGCGGCGGTACGCCCGCAACAGACATACCCATTATTCCCGCCCGTGGTGTAAGCCCGTGTTTGTTAGCGGCGCTTTCAGAAGCAATCAGAGTTGCGCCAGCGCCGTCATTGATGCCTGAGGCATTACCGGCGGTAATAGTACCGCCTTCAAATATTGGTCTTAAGGTGGCCATTTTTTCCAGTGTAGTGGCTCGCGGGTGTTCATCAGTACTGACAATGACAGGGTCTTTTTTACGTTGCGGAACAGAAACGGATGTTATTTCAGTGGCAACATATCCTGCGGCAATTGCGGCGGCGGCTTTTTGCTGACTTGAAAAGGCAAATTTATCTTGATCTTCGCGGCTGATATTTAATTCACTGGCTAGGTTTTCTGCGGTTTGCGGCATGGCATCGGTGCCAAATTGTTGATGCATTTTTTTATTGATAAAACGCCATCCCATGGTCGTATCATACATTTTTTGCGAACGGCCATAAGGCCCTTCAGATTTACCCATAACAAACGGCGCCCGTGACATGCTTTCCACACCGCCAGCGATCATAAGTTCACCCTCGCCAACAGCAATTGCGTTTGCCGCGATACCAATAGCATTAAGACCGGAACCACAAAGACGGTTGATGGTTGAACCAGCAACTTCCAACGGTAACCCCGCAAGCAGTCCGGCCATGCGGCCAACATTGCGGTTATCTTCACCAGCTTGATTAGCACAGCCATAGGTCACATCATCAACGGCTTGCCAATCAACATTTTTATTTCGTTCCATAAGCGCTGAAATAGGAATGGCCGCAAGATCATCAGCCCGTACAGCAGCGAGACCGCCACCATAACGACCAACAGGTGTGCGAACCGCATCGCAAATAAAAACGTCTTTCATAATTATGCTTTCTTAAAACTGGTTTTTCATTTTCTTTAGTCCGCCGTGCACTGCTTCAGCCAAGCGGTCAATTTCAGCCTCAGCCATGACCGTTGATAACACGCCGGAACATGTATTGATCATCATAATGCCATCATCAAATAAATGGTCAAGCAGGGTTTTGGTCAGCGCGGCTTCACGCGGGGTCACATAGCCGTCGCGGTAACTGATCGGGGCCTCCGCTTTCATATGAATGCGGAACATTGAACCCGCACCCGTAACGCAAGCGGGTACATCGGCAAGGTTAATGGCCTCGTTGATAGAGTTACGGGCATAATCAGCAAGTTTATTAATCTTCAGAACCGCATCTTGGTCAAAAAGTTCCATGGACACAAGGCCCGCCGTCATGGTGACTGGGTTGGCGGAAAATGTACCAGAATGGGGGAATAAGACTTTATCAGCAAGCGGGTCCATTACGTCCATCACATCAGCACGGCCAGCGAGGGCACCAACAGGAAACCCGCCACCGATCATTTTACCCATTGCGGTAAGATCAGGTTTTACACCCTCATACCACTCTTGTGCACCGCCGTAATTCATGCGGTAGGTGATCACTTCATCAAATATCAGCAGGCTTTTGTTTTTTTGTGTCCAGTTATAAATGGCTCTGACAAAATCATCATTTGCCGGGAAAAGGCCAATACGGTGCGGCATGACATCAAGAAGTACGCAGGCAAGGTCGTCGGCATTTTCTTCAAGAATTTTAATAGCGCGCTCTGGATCATTAAAAGGAATAATGACCACATCATCAAGTGCCGCTTGCGGTGTGCCGTAAGCAACAGGAACACTTGCAGGACTGTCCGCATCACCCCAGTTTCCCGGCTTAGAAGTCTGGCTGACTTCCGCATAATCATAAAGACCGTGATAAGCGCCTTCTGCCTTGGCAATTTTAGAACGGCCCGTGAATGCACGCGCCGCTTTAAGGCAGCTCATAACCGCTTCTGTACCTGAATTAACAAAACGCATTTTTTCAAAACTATCACTACGAGCCACAATATGCTCAGCGTAAATAACTTCTATTTCTGTTCCGATGGTAAAGGCTGTGCCTTTTGCAAGCTGTTCAGTTACAGCAGAAACAATCGCTGGGTGGGCATGGCCGTGAACAAGCGAGCACATGTTGTTGGCAAAATCAACGCGCTTCACGCCTTCAATATCGGTAACGTAACATCCCTCGCCTTTTTCAACATAAAGCGGATGAGGTTTGCGTAAAATTGTATTACGGCTACACCCGCCCGGCATTACTTTTAGGCCACGTTGATAAAGTTCTGAGCTTTTAGACATTTTTATTTCCTTTTATGCTGCAATAAGAGTGCAGCCAGTTCTTTCCTGAACATAATCAAAGTCAACACCCGGCGCGAGTTCGACTATTTTAAAACCTTCGCCAGTCACATCAATTACTGCTAGATCGGTATAAATGCGGCTGACAACCGCAACACCGGTAAGCGGGAATGTGCATGCGGAAACCAGTTTCGGGTATCCTTTTTTAGTAACATGCTGGGTGATGACGTTAATAATTTTAACACCGGCCACCAAATCCATCGCCCCGCCAACCGCAGGAATAGCGTCCGGATTTCCAGTTGACCAGTTGGCCAGGTCACCATTTTCCGCCACTTGCATTGCGCCAAGCACACATATATCAATATGGTTACCACGGATCATCGCAAAACTGTCGGCATGATGAAAATACGCTGCACCGGGAATAGCGGTTACCAGTTTTTTACCAGCATTGATAAGTTCCGGGTCTTCGCTGCCTTCTTCGGGGGCATCGCCCATACCGAGTAGGCCATTTTCCGTATGGTATATCACTTCACGACCATCAGGGACGTAGCGCACAACTTTTTCAGGAATGCCAATACCGAGATTTACATAAGCACCATTTGGAATATCTTGCGCCGCACGTTCGGCCATTTGGTCACGGGTCCAGCCAATTTGTTGTTCATTTGTCATGGGTATATCTCCCCCGCGTTTACGAGCTTAGATTCAAGCAGTGGATCAGCAACAATGATCACTTTATCGACGAAAATACCCGGCGTTACCACGGTTTCAGCATCAAGGTCGCCCAAGCCAACAAATTCTTTAGTTTGAACGATGGTCGTGTCTGCTGCCATGGCCATGATAGGGGCAAAGTTACGGGCGGTTTTATTATAAATAAGATTGCCGTAACGATCCGCTTTTAAACATTTAATAAGCGCGAAGTCAGCAGTTAAGCCATATTCAAGAACATAATCACGGCCCTTAATATTTCGCACTTCTTTTCCTTCGGCAAGCGGGGTACCAACGGATGTTGCGGTGTAAAACGCAGGAACGCCCGCACCACCGGCTCTTATACGCTCGGCTAATGTGCCTTGTGGCACAAGCTCGAGTTCAATTTCGCCTTTGGTGTAAAGATCGGGAAAAACAAGCGAATTTGCCGACTTTGGAAATGAACAGATCATTTTTGCCACACGTCTGTTTTCAATAAGCGCAGCAAGACCAACATGACCGGAGCCAGTATTATTATTGATAACCGTTAGGTCCTTTGCGCCCTGATCGATAAGGGCGTGAATGAGTTCGATGGGACTTCCGGCCTCACCAAATCCGCCGATCATCACGGTGGCACCATCATGGATATTTGCCACCGCCTGTTTGATCGAACTAATTTGTTTATTGATCATAAACTATGCTTTCTATGACTTAAGCTTTAATACTGAATAGGCCTGCTTCATCATAAATAACACGGTCTTTATAACCGTCAAACCAAATCGCATCCGGGTTACGGCCAACAATTGCCGTATGACCTTTTTTCGGTGCATCTTCGGCTGAACGAAGAAGTTTAAAGATCACAACGCCGTTCTCGCCGCCTTTAACACCTTCCATCGGTTCATTGGTCACGGCAACAACTTCTGTTTTACCGTAATAATGGGTGATGGAAAGACGGGCATGAGCTTCTACGCCGGAAAGACCGCGCTGAGATTCATTAAGGATGTTCCATGCTTCTTCGATCGGTACATTGAAGGCTTTATGGCCAACAATATCACGACCACAGAAGAAATAATGATTTTCAACTTTATTACGGCGTAGTTCACGCTGCATAATACGAAGTGCATCAGAATCGTCATTGATGTTTTTAATAATTGGTGATTGGTTATCAAGTGTGATCCAACCACGTTTGCCAAATTCGCCGATCGCACGTTTGGTGCTTGGTACCCATTCAAGTCCACCGCCCGGCACGTCAATATAATTTCCGTCATCATCCTTAAGAAGGAACTCATCAGGATGGTTAAAATGGATCATAAAGCGAAGTTTTGTTTCTGGATATGTTTCATGGAAATCATCAACCATTTTAAAGAAACTATCGTCAAACCGGTCAGGGAAAAACGCTAACTCTTTAGTGCCG
>JAESUD010000288.1 GCA_016763335.1 Emcibacteraceae bacterium
ATGATGATGGTGGTGGCAACCGATGCGCCGATTTTATCACGTAATCTTGACCGTTTGGCAAAGCGCGCTATGATGGGGCTTGCCCGCACTGGATCAATTGCGCATAATAGTTCAGGTGATTATGTCATTGCCTTTTCAACCAATAAAGACGTACGCAGGGATAGGGGCGCGAGTGAGCCGGTCCCGTCAAAAACCTTATCAAACACTGCCATGTCACCATTGTTTCAGGCAGTGGTTGAGGCGATACAGGAATCCGTATATAACGCCATGTTAAAAGCAGAAACGGTCACGAGTAGTCGCGGCACACTTGAGGCGATTGATGTTGAGAAAGTTAAAGTAATTCTCAAAAAATATAATGTAATCAATTTTGACGAGACTTTACCGCCGGTAAAACAGAACTAAAAATCAGAGCAGAGATAAGTAATGAAAAAAGAAACAGGTACAGACCAATTTATTGAAATTGCCAAAGCAAGTGCGCGGATCAAAAACGTTGTTACGCCTACACCTTTACAACTTAGTAAATCACTAAGCGATGATGCGACAAAAATTTATTATAAGATGGAAAACCTTAATCCAACAGGTTCGTTCAAATTGCGCGGTGCGGCTAATAAAATACTCTCTATGTCAGATGCGGAACGTAAAAAAGGCGTTGTGACGGCCTCGACTGGAAATCATGGTGCCGGTATTGGATATATGTGTAAGCACACCGGGTGCAAAGGGACGGTTTTTGCCCCGAGCGATGTTTCAGAAGCTAAATATAAAGGTATGATCTCCTACGGTGTTGATGTTGTAAAAACAGATGGTGATCCTATCAAGGGGGAAATCGCTTCCCGTAAATATGCTGCGGAAAATAATATCCCTTATATTTCCCCTTATAATGATGCTCAAATAATTGGTGGGCAGGGTACAATCGGCTTTGAATTATTTTCAGAAGTATCTGATCTTGATGCTGTTTTTATATCGCTTGGTGGTGGCGGGCTAATGTCCGGGATTGCTATTGCTATGGCCAACCTTTCACCAAAAACTAAAATTATTGCCGTATCACCGACCAATTCAAAAGTTATGATGGACAGTATTCCAGCGGGAAAAATTCTTGATTTGCCCTCTACACCAACTCTTTCTGACGGAACGGCCGGCGGGGTTGAAGTTGGTACAATTACATTTGAATATTGCCGCGATTATGTGGATGAATATATTGATGTAAGTGAAGATGAACTTATTGAAGGACTTAGAATATTCATTGATGATACGAGAACTATAGGTGAGGGAGCCGTTGGTGTAGCCGTTGCAGGTTATTTGCAGCAAAAAGAGCGCTGGGTCGGTAAAAAAGTTGCGATTATCGCCTGTGGGGGCAATATATCCCGTAAGGTTTTAAAAGAAATTCTCTAATTTTATTGCAAATTTAATTGACAGATTATATTTTACTTTGTATTTAACTAATAAGTTATTAACTAAATGGTTAAATGCAAATGAATACTGATCAATTAAGCATGACATTTTCTGCACTTGCTGATCCGACCCGTCGGGGGTTATTACAAACACTTGCTAGCGGACAGGCTACAGTAGGCGAACTCGCGCATCCATATTCCATGAGTATGGCGGCTATTTCAAAGCATCTTAAAGTATTGGAAAACGCGAAACTTATTTCAAGAACCAAAGAAGCGCAGTGGCGCCGTTGTAAGTTTGAGGGGGCGCCGCTTAAGGATGCTTCGCAGTGGGTGCAAAAATATACGAAGTTTTGGGAAGGGCAGCTTGGCATGCTGGATGATTATCTTATTGAAAGTGAAGGAATGAATAATGACTGATATGAGAAAAATTGAAAATCCTTTTGTGGTTAAAGTTGTCCGTGAATTTAATTTCCCCATTGAGCGGGTATTCGATGCGTGGCTTGACGGTGATAATATAGGTAAGTGGTTTTTTGCCACACCGGATGGCGATTTAAGAGAATTATCAATAGATCCAAAAGTTGGCGGTGGTTTTGTTGTTGCAGAACAGCGCGGCGACGAGCTGGCGAGACATGTTGGCACTTATCATGAAATAGTGAGGCCAAATAGACTTGTATTCAGTTATTATTATGACACTGGTGAAGCAGAACTTAGCTCAAATGTAACCGTGGAACTTACAACAACTGATGACGGATGTTCACTTGCGCTAACTCACGAAATGGATGATATATATTCAGAATATGAACAAAGTGCAATTGAAGGCTGGAATATGGTGTTGAGCGGACTTGAAGCTGTACTTTAAATATTTAATGTGTGCTTTGGCTTGCTTGTTCAGCTTCCATTTTTTCTACTGCGGTGGCTGCTTCCCCGTAAATGCGGCCTTCAAGGGATAGTTCAAGAAACAAAATATAATCATCTTTATCGGTAATTTTATCACGGGCCATTTCAACGACTTCAAGCTGAGACGTAGCGGATAAATCATATTTATTGATGAGTATAATTAATTTTTGGCTTATTATTTCAAGCTCCTTACGGATATTGTTGATTGTAAGTTCGTCTGATTTAAGCATTTTTATTCCTACGGGTTATTCGTAATCATTTATTAATAATTTAAATTTAATTTCAATGAATGCAACGGTACTTTTTAATACATCTATGAAATAATTAATAACATATTGTTATACAAGTATTTTTTATTTAGAATGCCCTTGTTCCTCAAATAGCATATAATGTGTTATCTACCGTAACGCTCGGAGTAAATATAATAGTTGAAATTGATCATATTAAAGAAAAGCATGAAGGTCGCCTGCAAAGTGTCCAGATACTTCCTGATCAATTAAGAATTCTATTCTCCCATATTGCACAAAATACCGTTGCCAGTATTGTCATTCTGGTTGTTTATTTTTGGATGTTTAATGATAATTTCACGTCAAATATTCAATATTACTGGCTTGCAACGATATTGATTTTATTAATGGCCAGAATGGTTTTTTATTTCCGTTCCTTAAAAGGGTCATTAGCAAGTAAACCGAAAAAATGGCTATATTTATATGCTGTTTTAATGTTTTTCATGGGCTCGACATGGGGATATACTATTTTTATCCCGATTGTTGTATCGGATGAAACGCTGATATCGGTGTCGGTTATCAGTTTGCTGATGGGTTTGGCGGGAATATCTTCTATCAGTAGTGCTGCCCATCCAATTGTGATTTGGTCATTTTTAATTCCTTTGGCTTTCTGCGCTTCTATGTTTTTGATTGATCAGTCTCCTGAAGAATTTGGTATGTTAATGGGGGTCGGTGCGATAGCATTTTGCAGCGCAACTGGATTTGTCGGGCATACAATCCATAAAATGATTGTTAGTGCGCTTTTTCTCGAAGTTCGAAATACATCATTAATGGATGAAGTGGTCCAGATAGCTAAACAGAACCAAAAATCTTATGAAGGGTTTCAGGTTTTACTTGATAATCTTGGTGCTGGTGCGGCGATGTTTGATAAACATCATAAAATTATTTCCTGGAATAAATCATTCGAAAATATCTTTAATATTCCGACAGGTCTTATCAGGCGCGGTATGAGTTTAAAGAATATTATTCGAAAGATTATTAAACAGTCTTGGCAAAATAATATTGATGTTAATCATGCCGCAGATTCCCACATCAAAGAAATTTTATCAGACACCAGTGAAAGTGAAATGGTAAAACTGGTTCTTGCCGACGGTCGAAATTTATACAGCAAAGTTATGAAAATAAATGATGATCAGATAGTGCTGAACTATACTGATGTTACCTCGCTTGAACAGGCACGCGCAGATGATATTATTCATGTCTTACAGCATGATAGCTTAACCGGACTGCCTAATCATATTTTGCATAAAAAAGAAGTGCGAAGAAGAATTATAGATTACAGACATTCTGCATCATCTGATGCAGATGATCATTTTATGGCTCTCATACATTTTGGATTAAATTCACTTAATGAAATATATGAATTTTTAGGGTTGAGCGCCGGTGATCAAGTTGTGACAGAAGTTGCAAATCGCTGCAAAAAATTTCTCGATGAAGATGTTTATCTGGCACATGTTGCCTATGATGAGTTTCGTATTATCACATGCCATGAAAAAGATATTGATGAAGTCATCATGTTGGCTGAAAAATTAATTGATGTCATAAGTGCGCCGATTGAAATTGCCAGTAATTCAATAACAATGACGACATCAGTGGGTATAAGTACTTATCCTAAACATGCCGATAAGACTGATATTCTCAATAGAAATGCCAAAATTGCTTTTAACAAAGCGAAGTTACCAAAAGAAGACAATATTGTTGTTTATGATCACGGAATGCATTCGAAAATCATGCAACGCAGTAATATGTTATTTGATATTAATGACAGTATAAAGAAAAGCGAATTTCTATTACATTACCAACCACAAATTGATGTTAAGAGCCGTCAAATAATTGGGGTTGAAGCATTGTTAAGATGGCAACATCCCGATAAAGGCTGGATTTCGCCGGATGATTTTATACCACTTGCTGAACACACAAAACAAATTATCCCTCTTACTGAACAGTTTTTACCAGAAGCCTGTTATCAGGCAAAAAGGTGGCAGGATCAGGGTTTGCCATCAATAATTATGTCGGTGAATATTTCACCTTTTCATTTCCATGAAAAAGGGTTTACCAAATTTGTTCGAGACTGTTTTGAAGATGCCAAACTCGATCCGGAATGTCTTGATCTTGAAATCACCGAAGGCGTGATCATGAGCCAGACGGAAGAGATCATTAACATTTTGCATGAGCTTTCCGAAATGGGTGTAAAGCTTTCCATTGATGATTTCGGTACAGGATACTCATCTCTCGCTTATCTAAGGCGGTTGCCTGTTGATAAGTTGAAAATTGATCAAACCTTTATTAAGGACATGGTCGGCGATGAAAGTGCGCTTTCGCTTGTGGAGGCGGTGATTAGGTTAGGACACAGTTTTAACCTTAATGTCATCGCAGAAGGCGTGGAAACAGAAGAGCAGCTACAAAAGCTTTTAGAAATGAAATGTGATCAGGCACAAGGGTATTTGATTAAACGCCCTGAGAAAGCAGACGACATTTCAAGATGGATAAACGATAATTTCAAATAATATCGTTGTTATATTGTTTCGTTGACATGAATAGCGTTTTTTTCATATAAAATGACTAAATTCCGTTAGAGAATAATTCTTAACAAAATATGGGCCTTAATATGTACAAAAAAGTAATCAGCTTAATTTTCGTAGCTTCACTCATGTCTATCGGTAATGTATACGCTCAGAGCAATATTTTGCCGGAAGTGCCAGAGGGGGCTGAGGCTATTTCTTTAAACGGTAAAGTTCTTACGATGCCTGACCCGACAAATGAGACCGTGATTAAAAACCTTTCCACAACCCGTGCCAGATACATGGATTATCCAATGGATCCTGAAAGAGTGATTTGGTACGGACGTAGGCTCAGTTACGCCGGTGATTACCGCAAGGCGATAAAGATTTTTACTGAAGGCACACTTGATAGCCCTAATGACGCGCGTATCTACCGTCACCGCGGTCACCGCTATATTACAATTCGTGAATTTGACCGGGCAATAGCTGATCTTGAAAAAGCAGCGACATTGATTAAAGGAAAAACCAATTCGGTTGAACCAGATGGCGCGCCGAACGAGTTTAATACGCCTATAAGCACTCTTCATGGCAATATATATTACCATCTAGGTCTTGCGTATTATTTAAAGCAGGATTTTGAAAATGCCAAGCGGGTTTACGATCTTGATTTTAATGTCGCACGTAATGATGATAATCAAGTGTCCATAGCCCATTGGCGTTATATGATACGCCGCCGCATGGGTGAAAGCCATGATCAAGCTAAACATGTACTTGATACAATAAACGCAGATATGAAAATTCTTGAAAATCATACCTATCATAAACTAGACCTTTTTTATAAAGGGGAGATTTCGGAAAAGGAAATTTCAGAAACTATTGATATAGAAGATTCCGGTGATGCCGCCACCGCATATGGCCTCGCTAATTGGTATTATTATAATGGTGACGTTGATAAAGCAAAAGCCATGATGGAAAAAATGCTTAATGCCAAAGCATGGGGTTCATTCGGTTTTATTGCCGCTGAAGCCGATCTAGCAGCAATGAATTAATCGTTATTAATGCTTGATCTTTCAACCATGACGCAATACCTGCCGGCCTTCATTGAGGGGTTCATTATGACGGCGAAGGTCAGCATTATATCAATCATCGGTAGTTTTATTATTGGGATGTTTATTGCTTTAATGCGGGTATCTTCCAATAAGTTGTTAAAAGCATTTTCGCATATCTATGTTGATTTGTTTCGCAATGTCCCATTCATTGTCTTGATTTTCTTTGGCTATTTCGGTTTGCCGGAAATCGGTATTTATATTGATGCCTTTTGGACGGGTTGTCTGGTGCTGAGCATTGCGGTGGGTGCTTATGTCGGTGAGACAATCCGCGCCGGAATACTCAGCATTGATAAGGGTATCATTGAAGCGGCCAAATCATTCGGTTTTTCAAATATGAGAATATACCGAAAAATTATATTGCCTATAGCTCTTGCAACATCGGTGCGTCCCCTTGGTTCCGTATTTATAAATCTGATCCTGACCACATCAATTTTATCAGCTATTACACTCAATGAACTGACCGGAGTCAGTAAAGTTATCGCTTCAACCACGTTTCGTCCGTTTGAGGTTTATGTTTTTCTGGTGTTTTTTTATGGGGTGCTCACATTTCTGCTTTCAGGGCTTATCACCTTATGGCATCACCATTTAAATAAATATAATGGAGCCGCATAATGGGTTATGGCGCGGAAGGGTTTAGCATTTATGATCTTCAGCTCTGGGCGCAGGGGCTTGGGCTAACGGTTTGGATATTTTTAATCTCGAGCATAATGGGTTTATCGATTGGCTGTCTGATTGGTCTAATGAATTGTTCCTCTTCCTTTGACATATCGATGCTCAAACGTAACAGTCGCTACTATACAGCAAAACCAGGCCGATCTTCAACAAACTCAGCACTTTTCACGCCACGCTGGAGCAGGCGCTAAAAGCCGATTCGTTGCGGCCCAAGCAACAGCGG
>JAESUD010000289.1 GCA_016763335.1 Emcibacteraceae bacterium
AGGGGGCGATTTAAAAGTGTGCTAACAAATGCGCCAGCATCTTGATACATACTGTCTGTATGATCAATAGAGGCGACAATGTAGCCTTTTGATGCAAGATTTTCACCAAAATGACTCATCAAATACCGGTTCCCCGGATAACCGTGTGATATTACCACTAATGGATAGGTTTGTTCGCTTTGCAGGGGGGCGGCGTCACGCACGGCTTTTCCGTAAAGGGATACTTTCGTTTTCGCATCCCTTAGAAGAACATCTTTATATTCACCGCCAGTTTCGTCGGTTATTGCCGGATACCATACTTCAATGGTAATGGGACGGTCGTATACGGGGAGGGTTTCGCCTTCTTTAATATTCACCGCATCAATTTGATCTGTGTGAATAAGGTTTAAAGTACGAACGCCAATTTTATAATCACCCGGCTGTGCGAGTTGAGGTGCATCGGGTCTCAGGCCGTCTATGCGGTTATGTTGGGCGGTCGTGCTCGTAACCAATAAAATACTAATTATAAAAGCGAAAGCGGTAGTTTTCATTTTAGTCTCCCAACAATGTTGTTTTATCCTTTTGACGGTCGGTAATGTTTTCTGTTTTTATTCTTTTTCTTCTTACGTGGACCATTTTCCTCCGCGTTATTTCCATCATTAGCATTTGGCCGCCTAGATTGCGCAGAGCTATTAGGACCTTTGTTCTTAGCGCCGTCTTTTTTGGGCTCTCTTTTATGAGGGCTGCCTTTACGGGCACCTTTATTTTGTCTTCTCCCTCTATTTGGACGACGGTTTTGTCTATCATCATCATCGTCATCATCAGGGTCAGCATAATCCGCTGGCTGCATTCCTTCAAGGTGAAAAGGGTGGTCATCAAGTAAAGGAATTTTGTGGCGGATAAGTTTTTCGATATCTCTTAAATAACCGCGTTCTTCATGATCGCAAAATGATAGGGCAATACCAGTGGAACCAGCGCGGGCGGTGCGGCCAATACGGTGAACATAGCTATCGGGTTCATTTGGAAGGTCATAATTTATAACATGGGTAATGTCGTCGACATCAATACCACGCGCCGCAACATCGGTGGCCACCAAAACTCTTATTTCACCATTTTTAAATTCGTTTAAAGCTCTCTGGCGGGCGCTTTGTGATTTGTTGCCGTGAATGGCACTGGATAATATGCCGAGTTGTTCAAGGTTCTTAGCAACCCGGTTGGCACCATGTTTGGTGCGGGTGAAAATTATCACGCGTTTTAAGGCTTCATCTTTAAGCACATGCGCTAGCAATTTACGTTTCATGGTTTTTGGGACATAAAGCACAAATTGTTCGACTTTTTCTGCTGTGGTTGCGGCAGGGGCCACTTCAACGCGGTCTGGGTTGCTTAGGATACTGTTGGCTAACCCTTCAACGGTCTTAGGCATGGTGGCAGAAAAGAATAATGTTTGTCTTTTGGTGGGCAGTTTTTCAACAATGCGGCGGATATCGCGAATGAAGCCCATGTCGAGCATTCTATCGGCTTCATCAAGGACGAAATATTCAACATCAAAAAGTTTGATATGTCCCTGGTTCATAAGGTCAAGTAGGCGACCCGGTGTCGCGATTAGAATATCAACGCCGGGTGCCATTGCTTTGATTTGCGGTTTTGCTGATGCACCGCCGTAAACAAGGCTAATTTTATAATGCAGGTATTTGGAATAGCCACGGACGTTTTCTTCAATTTGAATGGCAAGTTCGCGGGTAGGGGCAAGAATTAACGCACGCGTTGTTTTTGGTTTTCTTTTCCCTTCGCCTTGAAGAAGCATTTGAATGATCGGTAATGAAAAAGCAGCAGTTTTACCAGTTCCAGTCTGAGCAACAGCGATAAGGTCATGACCTTGCAGTACTTTTGGAATTGCTTTTGATTGGATTGGTGTCATGGTCTGATAACCGCTTTCTTCAACAGCGCGAAGAATAGGGGACCTGAGGCCGAGATCGGCAAATTTAGTCATCAATTTTCTTTCAGGATATTATGATCCGTTTGGTTTAAAGGGCTTGATAACCCTCTGCGGCAACAGTGTCAATCAATTCTAAAGTGTCAATTAATTATAGAGATAGTTTAATATGATTAGGGAGGTAAAAAATCAGCGACTGAACATACCAATTTTATTAGGTATAAATCAGCCGCTGATAGGGCAAGTAATTCGGTTTATAACGTAATGAACCTATTTAAAGGACATAAATAAACCATTAATAAAAAGAACAAATTATATTATAACTTATTATAAATAATAGATAAAATTTAATAAAACTGTATCTATTATGAATTATTTCCAATCGGGGGGCGTAATCAAATTGGCCAATAACCGCGCTGCGCCGGGAACTTGATGTTCCAACTGATGATGTAGGATGAGCGAGCAATGATGATGCCAGCCATTGCCGATTTTGCCGCTGATAAGCCCGCCAATGAGCGGATCTTTTCCGTTGTCGGCCATGCTTAGCAGCATTTCATAATCATCGGCTGCCTCAGAAACGAAATATAAGCCACGTTCCTGATGCCAGTTTTCCCAGTCTGCATCGCCTATTTTATTAGGGCTATTTAACAAATGATGTTCCGGGATTAAATGCGTAACCGCCGCATTAGGGTCGGTTATACGCCAACGGAACGACGGGGAACCGATTTTAATGGGGCGCGGCGGTGTGGTTTCACTGTTCCAGTCATCATCGGTGCGGTTATATTGAGTGACGAGGTTGCCGCCATTTTCCACATAACTGCGCAAATATGAACTGGTGGCCGTAAGATCAGTACGAAAACCTCTTATACCGATCATAATGGTATCATATTGGCCGAGGTTTTTGGTTTTAAGGTCGTCTATACTAAGCAAGGTGACACCAACACCAAAGCGTTCAAGCCAGAAATTAACACGGTCGGCACCACGGCCGGCATAACCAACTTTAAGTCTTGCAGGAATTTCAAGATCAATTGGTTGAATTGCCAAAGTATTGGGAACGACTTTACAGGTATTTCTGATATAGGGGTAATCCATTAGAAGAACATTTTCTTCGACCCGCATATCACCAATTTTTGCATAAGGGGTCATATTAAGTCGAGCGCTATTGGTGGGGCCGGAAATAATAAATTTATATTTTGAGCTTTCAGCAAGCTCGCCTTTTTTAACTGTATATGATGGTGGCATTGCGGTCCATCCATCGGGCGCATCAAGGCCTATCACTATA
>JAESUD010000290.1 GCA_016763335.1 Emcibacteraceae bacterium
CGTTCTTCGAGCTGTACTTCCGCCTCCATGCCATATTTTCGTGCGGCGGCAACGGCGGTTCGTGAATAATTTGATTGTACCGCGCCCGTGATCAATATGGTATCGGCCTTGTCGCGCACCGCTTCACCAAAATAATATTCCAGCTGGCGTGCTTTATTACCGCCAAAGGCAAGGCCGGTGCAATCATCACGCTTAACATATATTGTGATACCGCCTAATAGTTTACTTAAATTATCCAACCGGTCTATCGGTGTTGGGGTGTGCGCCAAGATGGCTCTGGGAAATTTATCAGTAAGCATGTTTTATAATCCTTATAACAATTATAAATTTATCAGCATGAAAACGCCCGTTATAATCAAAATTACTAAAACGAGAGCCTTAAATAGCCGTTCATTTATTTTCTTTGATATTTGATGCCCGGCATAAACACCAAGCAAAGATATCGGAATTAACAGGGCACTTGTAATCCAGGTTTCTTTTTGAATACCCACCAGCAATATCTGCAATACTAAAGCGCCCGTATAGGCAAACACAAAAAATGCAATCATCGCCGCGCGTATTTCATTTTTGTTCAAAGTAGTGCGCGATAAATATAACATTAGTACTGGCCCCGGCATCGCCATCGCCGCACCGAGTATACCTGATATTACACCAACAATTATTTGAAGAATTTTACTTTCCTTTTGTCCTTCGGGAGTAAGATTTTTACGGATCATATTCCAGCCATTTTGCAGGCTAATCAAAATAATAAAGATCGCCACGGCCATTTTAATCGCGCCCAAATCAAGCATATTATATATTAATATACCCACAGGAAACCCTGCAATCCCCCCAATCGACAGCCATCTTAGCAAATGATATGGCGCTATATTCCTTAACTTAATGAAATGCACCACTGACATGGCGACGGAAATGATAATGGCAATTTGAATGGCGTCGGTGGAATTTAAAAGAATTAAAAACACCGGCACAACAATAAGGGCAAAACCAAACCCGGTTGCCGATTGAACGGAGGCAGCGATAAATGTGATAAATAATAAGAGGGCTATTTCCATGAATTATAATGCGCTTATTCAGCACTTTCCCATACATTTTTTATCCACGGAACTGTTTTGCCCATCGGTTCCGGTAAAAAATTCTCCTGATGGTGAGTAATAACCGTTAACACCTGAAAGGTGACATCTTTACCATCAGCCTTTAACTGCTTCACATAGTCTTCAGTTGGCCCAATATCCATCAAGCCGTCTACTTTTGAATGAATAATATAAAGGGGGATTTTCCAGTCAACGTCGAACATTTTTCTTTCTTCGCGAAACGTATACATATCGGCGGGCATACCGGCAATAGGTATAGCCCCTGCAAAGCGGTCCTGAAATTTCGACGCCCAGTGCCATGTGCCAAAACCACCCATACTATAACCAGTAACGATGGTTTTTGAGGCATCAATGTTATATGCCTCAATGACGCTATCCATTAACCGCATAGTCGTGGCTTCATTTTCAGGTGTGGCCCAATTTCCGTTCACCGAATCTCCGGCCAGAAAAATTGCGTTTAACGGCTTAAATGCCTGCTGGTATATTTTAGTATAAAACCCTTCTGTCCAGTATGGCTCAGGTATGGTTGTGCCCTCCACTGGCCAAAAGCCATAATGAAGGCCTAATATTAGTGGCACTGCCGTATTTCCATCATAACCTTCCGGGATATTGATAATATAGGGCTGAATGGTCCCGTCAGGATGGGTTACAGAAAGTTTATGAAGGCCAGGTCCCATAACTTTTATATCAAGCGCCTGAACAGAACTATTAAGGACTGATGATAAAATGAAGATAAGGCACGCTGCCCTGATAATTAATTTCACGGAAATACTCCCTATTTTATGTATTTAACAACAATGACACACAGTTTTTAAAACTGCAACAAAGAGAAGGGTTGATTTCATATTCAAGTGTTTTATTCTACCTAAAAATTATAAGGAGGGTATTTATGGTTTCCGTTGAGTTGCTGTTGGCGATTTTCACCACATCTTTTATTTTGGCGCTGGTTCCCGGTCCTGATAATATTTTTCTTTTGACCCAGTCGGCTCTTGAAGGACCCATTGCCGGTATTTGCCTGACAATGGGATTACTTACAGGAATAATTTGTCATACAGCAGCCGTTATATTTGGTGTTACTGTCATCATCACTTCTTCAGTTCTTGCTTTTACAATGCTTAAGATATTCGGAATTTGTTATTTACTTTATCTGGCATGGGGCGCCTTCAGATCATCCGATGCAAAAATATCCACAGGTCAAAATAAACCACGCGGCTATTTATCGCTTTATCGGCGCGGCATTGTCATGAATATCGGCAACCCTAAAATTGCCGTATTTTTTCTTGCCTTTTTCCCGCAATTCATTGATCCGGCAATGGGCTCAATTGCGAGACAAACCATTGAACTTTCCGCCGCCTTCATTTTGGCTTTTTTAATTGTTTTCATTTCCATTGCCTATCTAGCAGGTACTTTAGGAGAGTTTTTGCGGAATTCTAATAAGGCCCAGATTATTTTAAATCGAGTTGCGGGAACTATATTTGTTGGGTTTGCTTTAAAGCTAGCCGTAAGCTCGAATAATTAAAATCAATAATATTATTTTATTTGTTAAATAATTAACCTAGATCAAATTTATATTTCCCGTTCTGAGTACATTGCACTCGATAATAAAATTACTCAGGAAAGGAATAATAAAATGTCTGAGGACAAACTAAGTTTAAAAAATATAATTGTTGCCGTTAATCCGGCACAAAAAAATCATTACGCCCTTGAGCGGGCCTTAATGATGAATAAAATTCTCGAAGGAGGGGTTAATATCCACCTCTTCATTGCAATGGAAATGGATACTCTTCGCGCCGACCGGGATACTTTTGAATTTTCCTGTGATGGCGGATGGTATAACGAACTAGTCAAGCCAATGGTAGATGCTGGAATTGATTACACTTCGGAAATTATTTGGACCGATTCATGGCATCGTTCCATGGTAAAATCATCAGAGAAAAATAATGCCGATTTAATTATCATGTCAGATTATGCCACAGAAAAAGGCCACACTGAGCTTACGGCATCAAAATGGGCTTTACTGCGTGTCTCAAACTGTCCGGTTATGATCGTTCATCCATCAACCAGCCTTAACAGCGAAACTGTTCTCGCTGCCGTTAATATGCAAACTGATAACCCAAGATATGCGGAACTTAATGAGAAAATATTAAGTTACAGCAAACTTCTTGCCTCAAGATACGGTGCCGAGAAACATATTGTTAACGGCTATGCCGACGGCATGGAATATCCTGACCGCGCAAAATTAATTCGTGATACAGATACAAAACAAGAAAATATCCATCTCCTTCAAGGTGGACCAAGAGCAATCATTTCCGAAATTGCCACTAAAATAAATGCCGATGTGGTTGTGATCGGTACTTTAGCCCGTACCGGTGTGATGGCGGCTATGCGCGGTAATAAAAGCGAACGCATTA
>JAESUD010000291.1 GCA_016763335.1 Emcibacteraceae bacterium
ATTATTATTATGAGTATTAATTATAACCCGGCAGGCGTAAAAATGCGACAAAACAATAAAAATATATTGTTTTGTCGCATTGACGAGGGCATTAATAATAACCGGACCAGCTGGCCACAACCGCTGCAGCGGATCTGTCCGGGCGCGACAGGTGGAAACCAGGGGACGTGAAAAAGTCGGTATTTGTAAGGTAAATCGATTTTATAAAAAAATCGGGAAAGGTGAGAAGTTGTAAAACGGGAAAATAAGGCATTGCGACAAACTACGGTGTTTTGTCGCATAAACAGAGAAATAAGTGATTTTTGCGTAAACGAGAGCAAGCTAATAGATTTTTTTGCTGGCGATAGTCCAGACCAGGACACGCACAGCTACCATTTTGTGAAATACGTATTATTGAACGTTGAACCACTATCAATGGATTCCGGCAGAAATCCATTGATAAGAAAAAAGGTATTACTGGCCGCTAAGGGTTGTTTGTGAATTAAGGGCGATGTTTGTATGTGACATACAAACATTAAGAAAGGCCAATGATAGATAATAAAATCTCACGTAACATTACCCAATTAATATGAACTATTCCCATAATTTGCAGTATGGCCAAAATCAGCCCCCATACCATAGACAAAACTATCACCATGCTGATAGCGTTGATACTTGCATCCCACAATGTTTGTAAAAATGGTTGAGGCTTGCTATCTAATAAGGGTGGGAATTCGTCATTCATTTTAATGTCTCCATGTTTAGTTGTTTCGACAAGTTAATATTGGAAGTTAAATGGTTTAACTTTCATTCCTATCTTTATAGAAAAAGCCGAGCTTAAAGCCTCGACTAATCACGATGCCGCAAATTAGTAAGCTAATGCAGGTCACTATGATACTCATGGTTATTTGTCCGTCACCGGCAATAAACCAGAGAATGATCGATACATATACCCAGACAAACCTAAGATATTCCCAGCTCGCCCCTAAAAGTTTATTTGAAGAAAAAAACACCAAAACAAATGGCCCTGCCCAAGTGGACATATACGCGACCGAAGGCAATGAATATCATTTTCTTTTCGTTTCAAAAGGCGGCGGTAGCGCCAATAAAACGTTCCTTTTTCAGGAAACTCCGGCCATTTTACGCGAGGATAAATTAACAGAATTCCTCGACAAAAAATTAAAACTTCTTGGCACATCTGCCTGCCCACCCTACCATCTTGCTATTGTTATTGGCGGCCTAAGCGCGGAACAAAATTTAAAAACGGTTAAAATGGCCAGCACTCATTATCTTGATAACCTTCCCACTGTTGGCGGCGACTTTGGCCAAGCCATCAGATGCCCTGAAATGGAAGAAAAAGTACTCAAAATGACCCAACGCTTTAATATTGGCGCCCAGTTTGGCGGCAAATATTTTTGCCATGATGTGCGGGTAATCCGTATGCCTCGCCACGGTGCCTCTGTGCCGATTGGCTTTGGCGTTTCCTGCTCAGCAGACAGACAGGCAAAGGCAAAGATCACCAAGGACGGTATATTCCTCGAGCAGTTTGAGCAAGACCCCGCCCGCTTTATGCCAGATGTAGGAACAGATAATTTAAGCAATGATGTGGTCAAGATCAACCTTAACCGACCAATGGCTGAAGTATGTAAAGATATAAGCCAATATCCGGTTAAAACACGTCTTGCACTTAGTGGCACAATAATCGTTGCCCGTGATCTAGCCCATGCAGCAATCCTCAAAAAACTTGAAGACGGTGAACCGATGCCGGATTATATGAAAGATCATATCGTTTATTACGCCGGTCCTGCTAAAACCCCCGAAGGTTACGCTTCCGGCTCATTTGGCCCAACCACCGCCGGACGCATGGACAGCTATGTGGAAACCTTCCAGGAAAAAGGCGGCAGCTTGATCATGCTCGCCAAAGGAAACAGAAGCAAACAAGTGACGGATGCTTGCGCCAAACATGGCGGATTTTATCTTGGCTCCGTAGGCGGACCGGCGGCAATCCTCGCACTTAATAACATAACGAAAGTAGAGGTCCTCGATTTTGAAGATTTCGGCATGGAAGCCGTGTGGAAAATTGAAGTAAAAGACTTCCCGGCCTTTATCATTATCGATGACAAAGGCAATGATTTCTTCAAAATGTTATGAGTAATGAAGACGAGGTACTAAAAAAACATTCCATTGTCATTTCCCGTCATCAGACCAGTTTCACGCTTGAAAATATCTTTTGGGCGGAATTAAAAAACTTAGCCAGAAAAAAAGAAAAAAGCTTAAAAGCATTAATTACTGAAATTGACGCCGGACGCACAACTAATTTAAGCAGTGCCATCCGCGTATATATCTTAAAAGAATTAAAAAATTAACTTTACTGAGGCGGTTTGTTAAACAACCGCTCAAGAAGCTTTACCCCAAGCTCTTCCACAGTTTCAGGACGCGCTTGTTGTTCTTGCACTTGTTCCGGCTCCACTGCTGACGGGCTAAGAAAGTCTTCAAGCGGGCTGCTTGTTACCACATCATTACGATTGGCCGGCTCATTAACATCCTGCGAAGTTCCATCATTAGCGGGTGACGCAGGGGGAATAATACCACCAAACAAATCACCAATACCACCATTTCCCTCAACCATATTTTGCAAGAGGTTAGCAGCGATTTTTTGGCCTATATATCCTTCGAGCGACTTTGTGTTATAGGCGATTTCCGGATTATGTAAATCACCCAGTACACTTATGCCAATAGGCGGCGCATTAGGGTGGTCGCTTAGTGACATCTCGCCGTTTAAGTTCATTTTCCATTGCGCCAGATTAATACCGAGATCAAAACCACTATTTGCCCCAAGCATTTTAACATCAAACGGGCTTAATTGAATAAAACCATTTTTAGTAGTTATCACGCTTTGCCCGCCGTCATAAGGTGTTTCGCCACCTGATAATGTACTGGTGAGTAAACCTAAAATTCCATTTTTATTATTAAGACCTTCTAATCGTTTGCTAAGCTCGGGAATATTAATGCCGTTAATAATACCGGACGATGCCACCACTTCCCCCGTTCCACTTAAAGAAGAGATAAGCGCATCCTGGCTAGTGCCTTTGCCGGTAAAGTTCTGTGTCATATCAAAAGTGCCTGTAATAGGCCTAATACCCGCAAATGAAGTCGTCGCTTCCACGATGGCTGCATTTTTCAAGGACATATCCATGTTAAGATCGCCGGCACTACTAAAGGAACCCGCAATCGCAACATCACCACCAAATAATTTACCGGTAAAGTTATTTATTGTGATTACACCATCCTGAAGTACCGCATCAAAACGCGGATTTTCAAAATTATATTTGTCATAATGTATACGGTTTGCTGTAATATTTATCCGGCCATCATATTCATTGAGCACAGCAAGCTCCATTGGCTCTTTGCTCCAATTTCCCCAGTCATTTTCAACGGTAACTTCCGCCTTTGCTTCCATGAAATCAGCAACAGGTACATCATCTAGTACCAGTTTAAATTCAAAACTACTTTTCTGATCTTTTTCAGATACAGCAGGCAGAATTTTTATCTCCCCTGAACCCGTAAGCTTCGTTGGTCCGACAGTGCCAACCATATTTTGAAGTGAAATATCACTGGTATTTCCCGAAGCGGCCATTTTCAGAGCCAGCGGTCCCAAATTATTATTTGATGGCCTAAAGTCAGCGCCAAGCCCCCTAATAAATTCCCTGACATCTGATGCTTGAATATCAATGGCCATATCAAAAGAGCTAATCTCATTATTCAATAAATTTGTTCGCCCTTTTAAAGCTACCGCCCCATCCGCAATATTCAATGTCCCATCAATATCAATTAACTGCTGCGTCCCTTTAAGCGTAGTCACCACAGAAACAGCGCGGTCATCCGCTGTAGTCGACATCGTTAACGGCAAGTCAAATTGGTCAATTAAACTTATAAGGCTTGGATTGGACGCTGTAAGGGCAATATCCACACTCCCTATTTCCGGAAAGTGTTTTAAAGTCGCGCTTCTTATCTCGCCCTTAACATCTATTTTACTACTGCCGACCGTCGATTTGATATCCACTTGCATTTTTTCAAAATCACCCGACATTCTGGCATTTACTGCCACTGCGCCAACCTCTGCAATATCATAAGGAGTTTTAAAGCGGTATGCCCGCTGTAAAGGAAGCAATGATGCGGTTGTGGTATTAAATGATGTCTCGAACTTCGGGTTATTGGCCAAATCACTACCGATTAATGATCCGTTTAAGTCAAACCCTGCGTAATTTTCAACATTTATTTTTTTGGCGTTAAGATTACCGTCAAACAATTCACCGGAAATACTAATGTTTTTAACGGTGTTACCACCAGTGCTTAAATTGCTAAGATTAACTTCAAAATTTGCATCAAAACCTGCAAGTGCAGCAATGGTTTCTTTATAATTCACGTCTTCTTCGCTAGGCGTAAAGTAATTATCCACGTTTAAATTTTCGATTTTTAAATCCAGCCCCATTGAGGGGCGGTCCTGAACAGCCAAGGACACACCGCCCGAAAAGCTGAATGTATCCAAACTGCCATCGATACCATAAAGCTGGATAAGTTCCGGTGTTGCCTGAATGCTGCCTTGATAAGCAAGTCGCGTAAGACGACCCGTCGGGATATCAGACACATCAATTTTAAGCCAATTAAGAAATGCCCTGAAATTACCGGAATCTAGACGCACATCGCCACCGAAAAATGGCTTGTTACCCGGCGCACTAAATGTACCTTTCATTGAAACTTCAGATCCTCCCGGCATCATAAGATGGCCATTGGTAATATCGGCTTCACCATTTGATGCGGTTATGTCCAGTTCCATCTGACTGGCGATCTTGTCATTATATTGTAGTGCGCCAAGTTTAAACTTAAAATTACCTTCAAGTTGGTCAAGTATTGAATAATCAACTTCCTGCGAATTACCCGAAACAGTTTTTGTTCCATTACTTTCGTCAAGTGCCGGCAAAAAACTATCAAGATTAAAACTGTTCATTGAGAGATTACCATCAAAGCGGGTCAGTTCACCAAAGGTCGCTGTCAGGCTTCCTGAACCACGGCTTTCGCCCATTTCAAACTCTAATGATGAAATATTTATTGCATCACCGCCGTACGCAATCTTACTTTCAAGAGATAGAGGATGATTGTAATTTGGGCCATTCTGGTTGGTGTTTTCTGGATCAAGTAGCGAAATGGCAAGAAATAAATCACCAATATCATTAGCCTCAAGAGTAATTTTTCCATCCGCTTGCGGTGATATATCGTCAGGAAGTACACCACCTGTAAATTGAATTTTTACATCACCACCAAGAAGACCAGTCGTTAAATTTACCGGTATCTTTCGGCCTTCACGGATTGTGCCAATCATTAAATCCACAGAAACAGGAAGGTTTTTATATCTGGCATTTCCCGAAATTTCAAAAGGTCCTTGCAAGCTTTCCATTGATACAGAAGCATTAACAGACCTGATGAGCTCTTGGTCGCCTGTAGAAAAATCCTGATAACTAAACTGGCCATTCTCAATTTGAAATTTCTCAAAACTCAACTCTGCGGCACTATCACTCGAATCCGTAGAGCCGTCATCAGTACCAAATTCCCAGTTACCCTTTCCATTTTCATCAATCTCAATAGCGACAACAGGCTCGACCAGAATGAACTTTTTAACCTGTATTTCCCCGCGTAGCAGCGGAAAAAATGCCACATTCACATCAACTGATTTCAATGAAATAAAATTAACGGCTTGACCATTTTCAACATTTGAGACGCTAACATCTTTTGCTGAAAAAGACGGGGATGGTATTATAGACAACGATAAATCGCCATTAATGGCCACCTGTCGGTCACTTAAATCCGAAGCCGTTATTTCGATTTGGGATTTATATTTATTCCAGTCAATAAAGCTCGGCACCACAAGAGCGCTGCCGATCAATAATACCAATAATATTGCGGCAACAATGCCAACTTTTTTCATTTCTCTCCGCCTTTACCCCAAAAAAATGATTTCTTGAAACTTATCTCATCTCGGTTAATTATACATAACGTGAAAATAGTGGCAATAATAGGTCAATAATTTATGAAAATTACAAAAAAAATATAAAATAAAGTGAAATAACCAAATTTATATGGCCGAAAAATCGAGTAAAGTAAAAAGAGGATTTATCTTAAACCAGATCCGTCTGAGAAATTACATTCATAATCATGATAAAATTGTGGGTGTACTTCTTGCCGCTTTTGTCGGTATCATTGTTGCGTTGGCGGCAATCGGTTTTCGTTATTTAATACAGTTCACCCAGTTATATTCCCTTGGAAGCTTTTCAGAAAATATTTATGATTTTGTTGCCACATTAAAATGGTGGCATATATTGCTTTCCACTGTTTCTGGCGGCTTTGTTATC
>JAESUD010000292.1 GCA_016763335.1 Emcibacteraceae bacterium
AATAAAAAATATTATTGCAAACCACCATAACATCACTGCAGACGCGCCAGAATATTCCAATAATGCAATTCCAATGAGCATCATTGGCGCAATTTCGATTAAATTTGCGTGGGCTCTAATTCGTGAACGAAGCCTATCATCACCAGCATCTCCAAATTCTATCCCTCCTAGCCTCACCCGTCTTTCCGTGACCAGGGCGCTTGCGATCACTAACAATATAATTAAGCCTCCAGCTAGGCTGGCTGTAATTGCAAAGGGTTCTAAAATTGGCATTATTGGATCTCCGTAAATATGTGAATGTTAGGGTTTTGTATCGTTGAATAAGCTTTTAAGACGGCCCAAGGTTCCTTGCCAGCCTGCTTTATGTCTCAGGCAGGCCTCCAATGAAGGCAGATGTTTATGTTCGATGGTGACGTTGGTTTTTCCGTTTTCTTCATTAAATTGAATTACTACCAAAGTTGGGATGCCCGCGTGCTGATCCGGTTCTTCCCATATCCATGTAAAGGCTAATTGGCAGGGAGGATCAATGTTGGTATAACAGCCGCCAACCACTAACTTCGACCCGTCCTCCATTGTATAACGGAACCGAAAATCACCCCCCGGTTCAAAGTTGAACTTCAAGATTTCAATTTGAATTTCTAAAGACGGGGAAAACCAGTTCTTTAACGCCTCTGGATCACTATAGGCGTTATACACAACAGTTCTCGTCGCATTTATCATCTGTTTCACTTTGAAGGAATGTGATTTCGAACTCATTCGTCTTCCTCTCGTGGGGCATTTTTCTCAATGTAAGTGTCTAATTGTTTTAATGTACCCGCCCAAAACTGTTTGTGTCTTGAAATCCATTCTTGCGCTTCTGACATTGCGGCCGTCTTTATTTTAAAAACATGACTTCTTCCATTTATTTCTCGTTCTACAAGTCCAGCCTTTTCAAGCACTTTAAGATGCTTGGAAACAGTTGGTTGGGCGACTTCAAAGGGCGCATGAAGTTCGCTTGCGGAACGGGGGCCTTGTGCCGCAAGCATAGAAAGAATATCTCGCCGGGTTTCATCGCCGAGTGCGTGGAAAGTATGATCAAGCGTAGTTTTATATTGTATAGCCATTTGGCTATATATAAATAGATAAATTATTTTGTCAATATTTATTTTGTGAAATAGGGTTAGGGTCAGAGTAAATTGATTTCCCTCTCCGAGGAAACATAGACCCTGAGAACTAAGGTTTCTTAGTCTAGCCTCATGCGCCGGCGCTTGCGCGTAGGCTACCGGCACCTTCCCGTCAGTGCAGGTTTCAAGTCGGGGCCGACTTATTAATATCTCTCCATTTCAACGTCGAAGTCCGCACCTAGGTTGGATCATAACTTTCAACAGCTCTTGTGTGGTTTGGGTATATTTAATGCCCTTAATTTCCAGCGTCTTCATAACTTTGCCACATTCCTCAATATACTGTAACCGCCGGGAGTTATGATGAGAGTGTCCATGTGTAAAAGAAATCACAATTATTTGTAAACTTGAAACAGGAAGACAATATTATGACTATAAAAAACACAATATTATCAACAACAGTATCAATCATTGCAATTCTTGGGCTATCCGCAACAGTGACCACGGCGCAGCAGGCTGTCACTGATCAAAAAAGTGAGATAGAAATGGATAAGGCTGCCGAAGCTGCCGAAGCAGTTGCACCAGCGGCTGGTGAAATGGCAGATGACGCGCAAACAGAAGTATCCGACGAAATTATGGATGAAGCACAAGACGAAGTGACTGAAAAAGCACCGAAAGCATCCGTTAAACCACCAATGTAATTAACAATTTGGCTCGCCTCAACAAGTTCAATGAGGCCAGATAATATTGATTTTCCTCTAGGGGAAATGATAGGGCTGAGAACTAAGGTTTCTTAGTCTAGCCTCAGGCGCCGGCGCTTACGCTTAGGCTATCGGCACAATCCCACCTGTGTAGTCTCAAGTCAGTGCCGACTTACTAATGCCTATCCATTTCAATATAGATGCCAGCGCCTGGGTTGGATCATAATTCTCGGCTGCTCTTATGTAGGGTGGATCATAAGATATTTGATCTGGTCAAACATTTGCTAAAAATATGTTTACTCAATTAATATTGCAGTGCTACTTATAATTTATGCATGATGTTATAATTGATAAATGGACTTCCTTCTCGCCAATCGCGCAAGAGATAACGGTCATACCAGATGGGTGCCGCGATTTAATCATGCGTGAAGATGTTGGCGTGGCTCCCGTTTGGTCTGTCAGCCCTCTTTTTGATCAAAGCCAACTCATCACCACTCACTCTGGCACAAAATATCTTGGTTTTAGAATGAAGGCGGGCGTTCGCATTGACGAGCATGGATTGTTAGAATTAATAAGAAGTGAAAAAACAATTGATATAAATTCATTCCTTGGTGATTTTGCCCGCTATGACACCAATGTTGATGAAGTCTTGTTATGCTTGGCTTCAGATATCAAAACAGTCGATGATGCCGCGCGGCAACTGGGTGTTAAAATAAGAACTTTGCAAAGGTTGCTTATGAGCAACACAGAGCGACCTCCCTCATATTGGCTTATGCTCGCCCGCGCACGAAAAACAGCGGCAGATATTTTAAGGACAAATGATAATTCGGATATAGCCTATAAGCACGGCTATTCAGACCAAGCCCACTTATGCAGAGACATCAAACGCTGGTTTAACAAAACACCTTCGGAGTTAAAGCGCTCAACCAATATATCTGCTCAACTAAATAATAATGCCTACCCCTGATCTGAAACAGGCGAGCAGATTTCGATCAAAAAACCGTTAATATCCCTTACATAAGAAATCGTTTGTCCCCATGGCATTTGCTCAACATCTTGGATAAGTTCTGCACCAGCATCAAGTGATTTAGCCAATGCTTCCCTGACATTATCTGTCTCGAATGCAATTTCGAAATTAGGTAATGACGGATCAGGCAATGAAACGCTCTTACCAAAACCCTTCATTAAATCTAACGATGAAAAGCAGAGTTTCGTGGAACCAGTATCAAGCTCGCCGTAATCACCACTTTCGTGGATCATTAATCTGTTAAGTCCAAATGCATTTTCAAAGAATGCGACTGTCTCCTCTACATTTCGTACATATAGTATCGTATATTTAAATTTCATAATTCTCTCTTCTCTTTGTGTATCGCTCCATTACCTATGTTTTATATATTATGTAAATTTCACATGATTGAAGATATGCGACAAATTAAGGCGGCCGACTTATTAATGTCTATCCATTTCAATATAGAAGCCCGCGCCTCGGTTGGATCATAAATGGTGGGGTTATGGTGTTTATTGAATCATTAAGTGAGGGATTCTTTAGGGGGTGGTTGGTTTATTTGGATTGTGAATTTAAATTAACTATAGAGGTGGTTTAAGGGGGATTGTTAAGTGATTGTTTTTGCTTGGTTTTTAGGTTTTTTAATAAAAATGAAATATTTTTTGTTTTTCTTGTTTACAAGTAAGTTTTATCCCCCTATAACCCGCTTCACCAACACGGCGACGCAGCGCTGATAAGGTTGTTAAGCGGAAACGCATTATCGTCTTTAAAAGTGGTGTTGTTTGGGTGTTGGTTTTTTATTGTTCTTTGACATTGTTGGATAGAAAGAGAAATGTAGGCAGCGGATGTGTGTTTTAAGCATTACGTTGTTTATATTTCAGGGCTCTGAGCTTGGCACTTTGCAGTGTTGAGTTC
>JAESUD010000293.1 GCA_016763335.1 Emcibacteraceae bacterium
ATAATTATGCGTGCCGAATTTTGCTGAAAACCATCCGGTAAGCGCTTGGCTTTGATCGCGCCCGGTAAAAAATGCGAACCTTTTCGGATCTTTTTCGCGTACTGCACGAAGCTTTTTCGTGGCAATTTCCATGGCTTCGTCCCATGATATTTCTTCAAATTCACCACTCCCACGGGGACCCACTCTTTTTAATGGCGATGTCAGACGGGCTGGTGAATATTGCTGCATTATTCCGGCAGAACCCTTGGCGCATAATACCCCCTTATTCACTGGGTGATCTGGGTTGCCTTCAATATATTTAACGCGACCATCTTTTAAATGAACATTAATTCCACAACGACGGGCACACATGTAACATGTGGTTGTTTTTATGTTTGTTTCATTTTCAATTTTCATTAATTTTTACCAACACTCATTAACCCCAATTATAGAACCTAAAGTATTTGAGGCACAATATGATTTTTATTGAAGCGAAACTAACATAAAAAGAAGGGAAATATTTTTTATTTTTTTGTCTTTTACGTCCATTCTTTAGAATTTCAATCCATTCATTCTATATATTTAGTATTTTATTCTAATTAATCAGAAAAAATTAGCACTATAAATTATATTTTACATGCAATGTAGTATTTTTCATGCAAGTTACGGACAGATTAAGGCTAGACATTTCGATAATGTTATGATATTACGTCACGAAATAACCAAAAATGTGAACGCCGAAAACATTAGAATGATCTAATTAATTAGGTATTAACTCATCGTATAATAAGGAAACCAGCGTGATTCTTTCGAAGAAATCAATCATCGGCCTGACATTGGCAACGCTTATGTCCACTACCGTTCTAGCACAAGAGAGTACATCAGAAGATAACTCATCTACTATAACATATGATGAAGGTTACTTCACTCAGTACAGACCTATAACGTTACATGACATGCTTCGTAGTGTGCCGGGAACTGCCGCACTTTTAGCGAAGGCAGATGAAGAATTAGGCGGCAGCCGTGTTCGTGGATTTGGCTCATCCGGTGATCAAATCTTAATTGACGGCAAAAGAATTGCTGGCAAAACAAACTCACTGGGTCTTCAACTTAAAAGAATTCAGGCTTCATCAGTCCGCCATATTGAACTTATTCGCGGCACTAAAGCCGGTCTTGATGTACAATCAGAAGGTTTGATCATTAACGTTGTCCTGAAGTCGAATGCTTCTAAATCCTCCACGGTTTGGACTGTAGGCGCTGATTATGCTGACGGTGGTAAAATAAATCCACTGGCAAAAGTAACGCACACTGGTGAAATTGACAGACTTAAATATTCCCTCGCCGTTGACTTTGCGCTTGAAGAAACACGTAAGGACTTTAACGATACATTCTTTACAGCCGGTGGCGCACAATACCAAAATAATACACTGACTAATATTCACGATAGAGAAAAAATATTCATCAATACCAGTGTTGAATATAATGCAGAGAATGGTGATACTTTACGCCTTAATGGGCAACTTGAATTTGATGACCAAGATACACTTGAAGTCGACAATCAGATGAATCTGCTTGATAATGGTTCTTTCCTAGCAGGTGACGATTACACCATTAATAGATTACGGACGCATCGACCTTTCCATTGGGAATTTGGTGGCGATTATCAGCACCGTTTTGAAAATGCTGGGTTATTAAAAACATTATTTGTTATCAATCATGGCAAACATGATTTTGTTACGAATTTTCAGGGTGGATTAAACGGCGGTGCACTTGCCACATTGAGCGGCAATCTAACTGGAAGAACCCATGGCGAGAAAATCATACGTTCGTCACTTACCAATACTTTCAATAAAGTTCACACTGTTGAAGTCGGTGGCGAAGTAGCGATTAACGACACAGGAACATCTAGCACAAGCACTAATGCTGCTGGCGTAATTAACCTAGCAAACCAAAGTGATATATCAGTGCAAGAAGTGCGCTACCAGGCTTTTATCAGCCATAACTATGCAATTGCATCAAATATTTCATTGCAGAGTTCATTGAATGCTGAATGGTCAAAAATCACTCAAAAAGATAACATTCATTCAGCAAACCCAGACTTCAGCAGAAATTTTTCATATTTGAAACCAAGAATGAATCTGCGATATGATATGGACAAACAAAATCAAATTAGAATAACTGCTGAGCGAAAAATCAGCCAACTCGATTTCGGATCATTCGGCAACAGTTTTGATGTTGAAGATAATGAAGTTGATGAAGGTAACCCATTATTGGTGCCGGAAGACAGATTGGAGTTTTCTGCCGCTTATGAAAATCGTTTTGCCGATGATCAGGGGTCAATTTCCGTCAAAGCATTTTATAATAAAATCCGCGACCATATTTCAAAAATTCCAAACAAAGATATTAATGATATTAGAACAACTAATGCACAGCTTGCCGTCAGCTCCTTACCGGGCAATATCGGCAATGCCAAAGAGTATGGTGTGGAATTTAATGGTAGTTTACGTTTGAAAATCATAGACCTGCCAAATGCGATCATCAGCGGAAAATATATCCTTAGAGAGACGGAAGCCAATGATCCGTTCCTTGGATTAACAAGGCCAATTTTGTATAAACAAAAACATGAATGGCTTATTACGTTCCAACACGACCTCACTGGGCTAGGCACATCATATGGGTTTAACATTACCAACAAGGGAGCTTCTGGTCCCGGTGGTGGATCCATCGGTTACAGAACAGATGTAAAGGAACAATGGTTTAAATCAAACAAGCCAAAAGCCACTTTCTATGTTGAACAAAAAGTATTTGGCAATATGAAATTACGTTTTGATGCCAAAAACATTTTAAAAGCCAAAACAAGTTATGCCCTTACCAAATACACAGGCAATATATCACTTGGTAATGTTGCCTATGAAGAGTTTAGAAAAGCTTCAGAGCAACGTGTTTTCAAGATATCGCTTCAAGGTTCATTTTAATATCTAAAATTTCTTTTTGAAAATTTTTAAAGCCGGGTCAAATGTTAATGATCCGGCTTTTTTTATGAGCTTTACATAGTCTGGTCACAATCAAAATGCTCCTACTATTTAATAGTGTGGATTGACCCGGATAAGTTTGTTGCTCTAAAGTAACTTAATTATAAAATAGGGAGAGAAATAATGCGCATTATTATTGCAATTTCATTGATGTTTTTATCACTTAACATAAGTTCATCTGCACAAGACAACGACAGAATTGCTGCCCTTAAGGCAGAAGTCAGCAAGAATATCGATGATAATAAGAAAATGTCACAGGAAATCATTGATAGCCTTTTCAGTTTTTCTGAACTTGGGTTTCAGGAATATGAAACGCAAAATTATGTCAGTAACCTACTAGAAAAGAATAATTTCAAAGTAGAAAAAGGCATCGCAGGATTACCGTCTGCGTGGTGGGCCACTTGGGGTTCCGGTCATCCGGTTATTGCAATCGGCACGGATGTTGACGGCATTCCAAAAGCATCACAAAAACCCGGCGTCGCTTATAAAGACCCGCTTATTGAAGGGGGACCGGGCCACGGCGAAGGTCATAATTCCGGCATGGCTGTGCTTATTACGGCGGCGCTTGCTTTACAGGACGTAATGGAACGGGATAAAATTTCTGGTACAATTATTATCTGGCCTGGCATCGCCGAAGAACTACTTGCCGGTAAAGCATTTTTCACCCGTGAAGGTCGGTTTGACGGTGTTGATGCCGTACTTTTCACCCATGTTGGTAGTGGGCTTGGCGTAAGTTGGGGTAAAGCCAACGGCACCGGACTTATATCAGTAGAATATACCTTTAAAGGCGAGGCCGCCCACGGGGCGGGAGCACCGTGGAAAGGAAAAAGCGCACTAGACGGTGTGGAACTCATGAACGCGGGTTGGAATTTCCGCCGTGAACATCTGCATCCGCTGCAGCGTTCCCATTATATTATTTCTGACGGTGGTGATCAGCCCAATGTGGTGCCGCAAACCGCATCCGTTTGGTATTATATCCGCGAAATGAACACGGAAAATATCCTAGAGAACTATGAAAAATTAAATCAAGTCGCCGCAGGTGCCGCCCTGATGACGGATACAACAGTCACCCACCGTGTCATTGGCGGGGCTTGGCCGCGTCATTATAACAAGCCCATTGCTGAGGCCATGTACGAGAATATTAAAGCTGTTGGCATGCCTGAATGGGACGAAAAAGATCAAATTTTTGCCAAGGCAGTACAGAAATTGGCCGATAACGAGCAAACAGGCTTAAGCACCGAAGTGCGTGAACTTAGGGGTCCGTCCGAGCATCCTATCAGCGGTGGGTCAGATGATATTGGTGATATTTCATGGTTGGTGCCGACAATTAACCTGAATTACCCTTCCAATATCGGCAGCCTTGGCGGGCATAACTGGCGCGAAACAATTGCCATGGCAACACCCGTTGCCCATAAAGGCGCAAATGTTGGTGCTAAAGTCATGGCCCTAACAATGGTTGATTTGCTGATGAACCCTGACCTTATAACAAATGCCAATAAATATTTTAACGAGGTGCAATTAATAGACACAACATATGTACCGTTTTTAAGTGCCACAGAAAAACCGGCAATTGAAAAAAATGTTGAAACAATGGCCCGGTTTAAGACGCAACTTAAAGAGCTTTATTATGATGCCAGTAAGTATGACACTTATATGGAACAACTCGGCATTACATATCCGACATTACCAAAAGAATAATTTAGGTTGAAAAAATAATTGATAAAGGGCGGCTTATTCAGCCGCCCTTTTTTTAAGCACATTATTGATGAAATAAAGAATAGTTCCCACCGCGACTAAACCAATCAGATATTGCCAATTCAAAATTTTTGACTGGGTCATAGCGAATATACAAACGAGCAACCCAATTCCCGGGATAATAAATCCCCCGGGAATTTTAAGCGCATTTTTATGGGTTTCCGGATCAGCATTTTTCTTGACCTTAGGAAGGGCGAGAATACAGATTGAGTAAGCAATCAGTCGAGCTAATGTTCCCGCAAGGGCCAATTGGACAAAAGTGCCGGAAGTTGCCAGAATAAAAACAAATATTGCTTGAAATATTATTGAATTTACTGGTGTGCTATATTTTTCGTTCACTTTTCCAAACCACATAGGAAGAACCCCGAAACGGGCCATGCCAAAAGTTGAACGAGAAGCAAAAATTGCAATACCCGCGACATTCCCGAGTATTGAAAAAATCACAGTAATAATAACAATTGTGCTGCCATATTCCCCTAACAAACTACTGCCAAGACCAATAAGCGGCGCCCTTGGATCAATAGGTGGTGCCACTGTCACATAAACCAATTGCAACAGAAAATATACAATTGTCACTGCAACAAACACAAAAAGCAGGGCATATGGAATGGTTTTTTTTGGGTTTTTGGTTTCACCGGCTGACGCCAGTACAGATTCAAACCCCGTAAAAGCGAAAAAGATCAGCAATACCACCTCGCCAGCATCATCAAACTTGGGGAAATCCGGCGGTATCATATGTTCTGGTGTCAAATACTGAACACCAAGCATAATCATCAGAAAAATAGGAATAAGTTTTAAAAAGGTTAAAACGTTTATGGTCTGGATGGCTCTTTTTATACCCAGTATATTAATCACAGCGAGGGTTAGCAGGACAACAAAAATCAGAATTGCTCTAGTTAATCCGGGTGACGCGGCATCCCAAAGATAAGCGGCGTAATCAAATAGAAGGTTTAAATTTCCGGCGAAAGCCGCTACACGCCCCGCATAGAACAACCAACCTGTCTGAAAACCCAACATTGGCCCAAACGCATTTGTTACATAGACCACTGGCCCACCTGTAGAAGTAAAGTAGCTGGATAAAGCCGCAAAAGACCAGACAATAGTAAGAATTAACACCCCAAAGATAATAAATAACCAAGGGCTAAACGCCCCTGCAACATCTGCCAACTTTCCCGGAAGGCCAAATATTCCAGCACCAATTATCCCATTAAGAACTAAAAAACACGCCGCAAATAAACCAATATCACGTTTTAATTTTGCATCACTATTTCCAGTCGCCATATTAATCCTCGACTTTACAGGTTAGTTATTTTTTTTAGCTAAATACATATTGGCGAAATATAACACGCTACCCAGCACCACAAACCCAATCAAATATCGCCACGCTTCTTCTGTTGATTGGCTTATTGCAAATATACACACACAAAATGCAATTCCCGGAATTAAATAACCAAAGGGGAGATTAGTGGCATTTTTAAGGGTTTCAGGATCTGCTTTTTTTCGAATATTATGTAGTGACACCATGCAAATTGCATAAGCGACCATCCGCGCTAATGTGCTGGCAAGTGCCAGATAAACAAATGTTCCGGAAATAGCCAGTAGAAAAGCAAGGACGCCCAGAAATACAATCGAATTTGCTGGCGTCTTATATTTATCATGAACTTGACCAAACCATTTTGGAAGTGAGCCTTCCTCAGCCATTGCATAGGTCATTCGCGGCGCTGCAATCACAATACTTGTGGCATTACCAAGAATTGAAAAAATAGCCGTGATGATAATAATTACCCCGCCAACCGGACCCATTAATATTTCACCCATCTCAACAAGCGGGGTGTCACCGCTTCCGTTAGCAACAACATTTACATATGTCATCGAAACGGCAAAATAAATCGCCGTAATAACAAGTATGCCTGTAATTAAAGCGCGTGGAATAGTTTTCTTAGGATTTTTAGTCTCCCCAGCAGTAACAAGCACGCCTTCAAAGCCCACAAAAGCATAAAAAATGAGAAGGACAAGACCTTCCATCTGATCAAAGCTTGGCAAGTCTTTGGGCAAAACGCCTTCCGGCGTTAGATGTGGCAAGGCGAGCAATATTAATAATAGGATAGGTAGAAGCTTAAACAGAGTAATAAAGTTAATGGCTTTTATCGCCTTTTTTACCCCCATAACATTAATAACAGTGATGCTACCAATAATGATAAAAAACATTATCCCCCGGGCGGTTTCGCCGGATGCCCCATCCCATAAATAGGCGGCATAATTAAAGAGAACATTTATATTTGCAGCAATCGCCGACACGCGGCCAATGTATAGAAGCCAGCCTGTTTGAAAACCAACCATAGGGCCAAAAGCGCGGTTGGCATATGCAACGGGTCCGCCCGTATTATTAAAAAAGCTGGAAATTGAGGCGAATGTCCAGGCAACTGTTATGATAAATGCGCCAAAAATAATTATAAGCCAGGGACCAAACATCCCGGCCTGTTCAACCAGCTTACCCGGCAATCCAAAAATTCCTGCTCCTATAACGCCATTTAGGACTAAAAATCCTGCGGCGAGCACGCCAATGTCGCGTTTTAATTTCGCGTCATTGCCTTGCGCATCTTTTTCATTGCTCATTTTTTTCCCGAATACTTTTTTATTTTTGTGTCTTCCCTTCGTAAACAATAGTCAAAAAATGACGATAAATATAACAAAAAATAATTTAACTTTAACTTTAGTATCTTTAACATAATATAAGGACCTAATTTTAAACAGAAGATTGAGAAAAATATGTCTTTGGGAATGGTCCATAGAAAAGAACTACAAAAACGCCGTGCAAAACGTATTTGGGGATTTGCAAAATTTATTCTTGTCCTCGGCATTGGCAGCGGCATTGGCTACTATGCCTATGAAATTGGCATTTCCGTCGCCCAGGAAGAAGTGAGACAATGGAAATCCCGGCACGACACTATAATTTCTGAAAATAATCAATTGAAAATTGAACTCGGCAAAGATAAAGCCACAGTTGATCAACTTTCCCAACTTCTTCCTAACGATGAAATAAGAAGTTTGCTGGCACTCGTCACCAAAAGGGCCAACGAAGGCGTTGACATCGCCCGAATGGAAACCATCCTCGGCGGTATTTCTAAAGAAGCAAGCTGTTCTGGCGGAACAGACACCAAACGCTTTATTGTTCTTACAGACGTTTCTACAGAAGCAGCGTCAACGGCAAGCTTTTACCGTGGGTTAATTACACTTGCAGGACGCGGCAAGTCGACCATAAATGAAAATGGTAATCCGGAAGCATGGTTTGATACGACCAAAGAAATTACCATAAGCTTTATAATGCCGGGCGGCGACCGACAAGATGTAAGCGGTACTTTGCCGTTATATCATAGTATTATTACGGGCGGTTCCGAATACCGTTTTAGTATTACCGCTGGTCGCACAAGCTTTGTTGATGCCAGTGTTCAACAATGTGAACTATAACCGTTCATCCGGCTCGGCAGCATCGTCAGGGTTTGCGTCCTTAAGCCATTCTTGAATGTCGGGATGTTGGATCATGGTATCACAATATTTTTCCAACAATTGTGGTAGCTCGATCTGATAGCTTTTAAAACGAAAAACCAAAGGCGCAAACATCATATCGGCTATCGAATATGTCCCGTATAAATAAGGACCTAAATCGGCATATTTTGTCAGACTATCCGTCCAGAGCTTCACCACTCTTTCAATGTCATTCTGTAAATCATCGCTGATTTGTGGTCTGTCAAAAACACTATGACATGCCATTGGCATTGCCGAACGTAATGAGCTAAACCCTGAATGCATTTCAGCGGCAGCGCATCTGGCCTGTGCCCGGATATTAATATCCTTTGGCCAAAATAATTTTTCAGGATAAAGGTCGTTCATATATTCACAGATAGCGAGGCTATCCCATATATAATCATCATTATGCTTAAGGGTGGGAACTTTACCGGCCGGTGTTAGTCTATCAAGTTTTTCCCGGTCAAGCCTAGGCCGTAAGGATACCATAATCTCATCAAAATCAATGTCTGCATGTTTTAAGGCAAGATAACCGCGAAGCGACCAAGTCGAATTATTTTTGTTTCCAATAATTAAAGTGAAATTTGACATTATTTTATCCTAACATTTTTATGTGTCTCATATTATCATGGGCACGATAATCAAAATTAGAAGGAATTCAAGTGCTCAATCATATCAACACAGGTGACATTACATGTCTTAATTCTGAAAAGACAAAAAACTCGATTGCGGTGACCCTCATTTCCGGCGATGAATTTGAAAACTGGTCAGACGGGTTAAATGAAAAACAACAAACCTGGGTTAAGGTTAATAACTTCAACGCCAAAAATGGCGAAGTTCTTGTTTTTGCCGCCGAGAACGGAATTATAGAAAATATTGCCGCGGGCACTGGGTCTGAGCAAAATGACCCTTGGTTGTTTGCTAAGATAGCTTCCATGCTTCCTGATGGCGACTATCATATCAACACCCAACTTAATGATCATGACGCCAATATAGCGGCCTTTGGCTGGGCCATGGCTCATTATAAATTTGATCATTATTTAACAAAAACAAACAAGAAACTCGCCATTTTAACCGTTGCAGGTAATTGTGACATCGCCCGCGTCAACCGGTGGGTAAGAGGAAGCACACTTGCCCGTGATCTCGTCAATACACCAACCTGTGATATGGGCCCCACTGAGCTTGCTTCTGTTGCTGAAAAACTAGCCACGGCATTTGGCGCAAAAGTCAATATTACCGTGGGTGATGACCTTCTTGAAAATGGATTTAATACAATTCATGCGGTTGGTCGCGCCGCTGAAAAAGAACCAAGGCTAATCGATATCAAATGGGGAAATGAAAAAGCACCAAAAGTCACTTTAGTCGGCAAAGGTGTTTGTTTTGATACGGGTGGCCTTGATATCAAACCGTCAGGCGCGATGCTGATCATGAAAAAGGATATGGGCGGCGCTGCCCATGTTTTAGGTCTTGCGCAAATGATCATGGAAAGTGGCCTTGACATTCGCCTTCGTGTTTTAATCCCTGCCGTTGAAAATAACATATCTGCCAACGCCTTAAGACCCGGTGATATCATTAAAAGTTATGAAGGAACCACCATAGAGATCGGTAACACGGACGCGGAAGGAAGACTGGTTCTTTGCGATGCTCTTGCGCTCGCAAGCGAAGAAGAGCCCGAAATTTTAATGGATTTTGCGACACTTACTGGCGCGGCGCGTGTCGCCCTTGGTACTGATGTGCCGCCTTATTTTAGTGATGATAAGGAATTAAGTACTCAGCTTTTGAAGCATTCTATAGACCAACATGATCCATTATGGCCAATGCCATTATATGCACCCTATAAAGCGCTTCTTAATAGCAATATTGCCGATTTAAATAATGTCGCAAGCACGGGTTTCGGCGGGGCAATTACAGCAGCATTATTTTTAAAACATTTTGTTGGCAAAAATATCCCTTGGGTACATTTTGATGTTTATGCATGGAACGCTAGCAACCGCACCGGCAGGCCAAAGGGCGGCGAAGCGATGGGGATAAGGGCAGTATATGAATATTTAATGGCTAAGTATGATATTCAATAAAATGTCTTTATAATTAATAAGTTGCCTATTATCCGATTAATTGGCAATATCCTCACAGAATATCGACAAATGAGTAAAAAATGGAATATGAACTAAGCGGCCATGCAGGGTTGCATTTATGGAAGCAAACATTAACAAATATTGTTTTAAATAAAGGCCCCGATTTAACGGCACGACAACTAAGTGTTTTGCTACACGTTTATCTTGAGCCAAAAGAACATACCGTTCGTGGCCTTGCTTCCACACTTGATGTTTTAAAACCTGTTATTACTCGGTGCGTCGATACCCTATGTATTTTAGGATTAGTAAAAAGAGTTCGCGATGAGAAAGACCGTAGAAGTGTGTTTATTCAACGCACCGTAAAAGGGGCCGTCTTTCTTACAGATTTTGCCGAATTGGTTGAAAAATCAAATGAAGAAGCAAAAAAATAAATAAACTGATAATTTTATACAGGTTGGGGTATGACGGGAAAAATATTAGATAAAAGGCTAAACCTATATCGTGATGATATTGCCGATATAGGTCTTAAAGGCAAAATAGAGGCCGAAGAATATGTAAATGGTGAAAAATATCAGGCCGCTATAGGCTTAACAGCCCTTTACGGGAAACCGGATACAAACTCGCCTATGGTGAGCCAGCTTCTTTACGGCGAATATTTCAATATCTTTGAAATTAGCGGACCGTGGGCCTGGGGGAAATCCTTGAAAGATGGCTATGTTGGTTATTGTGCTGTAAAAAATTTGACACCTGACCTTCACCAAAGCACCCATCATGTTAGCGCACTTAGTTCACATATTTACCCAGAACCCGACCTTAAATCTCGCCCCGTTGATGTTATTCACATGATGTCCGATGTTTCTGTAATAGATGAAAAGCAACAAGATGGGTTTTTGCCGCTCGCCGATGGTAATTGGATTTACGCAACTCATATATCCAAAGATTATGGCACTGATCCGGTATCAGAGGCATTAAAATTTCTTTACACACCTTATCTATGGGGAGGGCGTAGCAACGCCGGCATGGATTGCAGTGCCCTTATACAAGTTGCCTATGCGTCAGTTGGGATAGCCATTCCGCGTGATAGTGACTTACAGGAAAATAATTTTGGTATCAAGCTGGCTGAAGATGAAGTACCGGGTCATGGTGACCTTGCATTTTTTCCGGGGCATGTGGGCATTATGCTTGATGATATGCATCTGCTGCATGCAAATGCTCATAATATGCGCGTCAGTATTGACCCCTTAAAAGAAGTGATTGATATCGTCAGCTTTCAAACGGATAAGCCACCGCTCAGTTCAATTAAACGAATTTCAATTAGTCTTTAGACATAAAAAAAGCCGCTGAAATTATTCATATGATTTCTGCGGCTTTATAATAAATTCTAGTTGGGTTACATTGTTTCCGGCATTGCCGCTTCAACGTCTTCCATTACTTCTTCTACAACTTCCTCAACTGCAACAACAGTTGGAAGCGCAATCGGCGCATCAGAAAGTGAGCGTAGATATAAAATTACCGAGGCGCGGTCTGAGCCTTTTTTAAGACCGACAAAAACCATTTTATTGCCCGGGATAGCAGTTTTCGGTTTGGTAAGATAAGTGTTCAACATTTCATAATCCCAATTGCCTTCATGAGAAAGCATGGCATTAGAATATGAGAACCCACCTCTGTTGGCAACATCATTACCAACAATACCCCAAAGGTTTGGACCAATTTTTGTCCTGCCACCATTGTCTGTCGTATGACAAGCGGCACATTTTTTAAAGACAGACTTTCCTTTGTCCATACTTGCTGTTTGCATAAGCTCTGCAATTGACGGACCCAAGTCAACAGCAACATCCGCGACAGAGGCCGATGCGACAGAAGCGGTATCAATTGGATAAGCATTTGCTTCGAGCGGATCTTGATGAAAAACAACTTCCGTTAAGTTGCTTACGCCAATCGCAAGAAGAAGGAACATTAGAACGCCCATAGCGGCTTTGTTGAAATCATGTGAATTCACGGCAAATCCCCGTATTCATTAACAGTTAAATTTTAAAGAGCTATATAGCGATCTGATAACATTCAGAATCACCACTCTTCACCATGCCCCTATGTACAGATTTTTTCGGATAGAGACAAGTATCATTTAAACATAAAATCATTAAATATCCTTAATATTTCCAAAAAAATTTATATCTGGTCTTTCATTGACAGTTTCTGCGTAAAAATGAATACTGCCTCGATAATTGGAGACGAATAATAATGGTTAAAAATAACAGCAATAACTTGGTATCTTTTCAAGGTGAACTCGGGGCTTATTCTAACTTAGCCGCCAAGCAGATTTTTCCGGAAATGGACGTTCTGCCATGCAGAACATTTGAAGATGCCCTCGCTGCCGTTGATAAAGGCGACGTAAAATATGCCGTTATTCCTATTGAAAATAGTGTCGCCGGACGCGTGGCCGACATACATTATCTTATTCCCCATTCAAGCCTTCATATAATTGGCGAGCATTTTTTGCGTATTAATCATAATCTACTTGTCGTACCCGGTACAAAACTTGAAGATTTGAAATCCGTAATAAGTCACGAGCAAGCGCTCGGTCAGTGCCGCCGCAACCTTGATAGCTGGGGTATAATAAGAGAGGTTTTTGCCGATACGGCCGCAGCTGCCAAACATGTGGCAGAACTTGGTGATCCGCAAGTCGGGGCCATTGCCTCTTCGCTTGCCGGCAAAATTTACGGTCTTGAAACAATAAAAAAAGATATTGAAGATGCCAGCCACAACACAACTCGTTTCGTCGTTTTTTCAAGAGAAAAACTTAAAGACCTGCCAAAAGATAAACCAACAATGACATCCTTTATTTTTCAGGTGAGAAACACTGCAGCGGCGCTTTATAAAGTCATGGGTGGTTTCGCGACTAACGGCGTTAACATGACAAAACTGGAAAGTTATCAGCTTGATGGAGCCATAAGCGCCACCCAGTTTTATGCCGATATCGAAGGTCATCCGACTGATAAGGGTGTTAAGGACGCGTTTGAAGAACTGGCATTTTTTACCAGTGAGTACAGAATACTCGGTAGCTATCCGCAATCACAATACCGCATCAATAAACGCAATTAAGCACTACATAATCGGTTTAATTCGTGTGAAACTCACTTTAAATCCGTTATTGGCGTCTCCCATCACAGATACCAAAAGATTGTCTTGGTCTCTAAAATCATAAGTTAATTTCTTTGGGAAATCATGTTTTGAGTTTTCAAACACAAATCTTGATGTGCTACATTCTGTTAATTTGAAAGCTGTTGGAAATTCATTATCATCAACTTTTGCTATGTAAAATATTTCCCCTGACATTTCTACCAAACGCAATGTTTCTACGCTTTGTATTTTTCCAGCGCCATCAAATACCTGTCCTTTACCTTCGAATGTTTTATCTGAAATTTTCTTCCATGTTTCTTTAGTTGTGCCTTTAACATCTTGCTGTATCCATTCCCCCACGATGATATTCAAAGCGGTTATAGATGTGCATGATTGTGCGTTTGCGTTTGTGATTATTGAAAATATAAAACAACAACATATGACAAAATTTTTCATCATTTATTTACCCATTCTTCAAATAGCTGGTATTCCAATAGATGCCTAGCGATGGCCAACTTTTCTGGCACACGAAAATTATCCTCTCCGCCATTTTTCAATACTTGTTTGATAGTGTCCTTATCAAACCATTTTGCATCTTCTAGTTCATCATTTGCAATATTTATCTCATCATTTAATGCTTCGCCAATAGCGCCGATCATTAGGGACGATGGAAATGGCCAAGGCTGACTTTTAATATATTGAACATGACCTATTTTAATGCCTGCTTCTTCCAGAACTTCTCGACGAACGGCTTCTTCAATAGTCTCACCGGGTTCCATAAACCCCGCTAATGCAGAATACATGCCCGGCATAAAATGCGGGCTTCGTCCTAGTAAACATTTATCACCGCGAACGACCATCATAATAACCACAGGATCTACCCGCGGGAAATGTTCACTATCACAGGCATCACAATGCCGGACATATCCCCCTTTTATACTGATACTTTTTTTACCACAATTTGAGCAAAATTTATGCCTGTCGTGCCAACCAAGAATCATTTTTCCACGCGC
>JAESUD010000294.1 GCA_016763335.1 Emcibacteraceae bacterium
CATAGATTTGACATGGGGACTGCCCATAGATTATTACCAAAGGGAACAATATCTTTTCCTCGGTACAAGACAATTCCAAAGACAAAATCTACACCTGTAAGAGCCTACAATGCCTCTAATCCTTTAAAATCTGATTTTTCAACCCTGTCTCTTGATTTAACTTCTATGGCTGCCAATTTACCATTCGGTTGCTCCAGCACAAAATCTGCCTCTTTGTTATCTCCTATACGAAAATGATGCAGGTGGATACGACTGCACTTGTTTGCAATAAGCCGGTGTCTCTTGCGATGTCTGCATCATTAATCAAACCACCCGCTCTACTTGAAAGAATGCGTAATAAATTTGGCATTGCGCTCAACTTCTCAATCTCAGCCAAAGCTCTTACCTCACGCTGTAAAATTGTTGTCAGATATCCGTCAAAACATTGGTAACGCTCATCACTTTTAACTCCGGATATTTCAGGAAATGTTGCCAGTCGCATGACATCCGTCACTTTGTGACTTGTAGCGATACACGATTATAACCACAGAATCGAACGAGGCCACTTTCGGCCCAGGCTGTTTGAAAAGTCGAAATTCCGCCCTACATATAGAATTTAATTGTTTATCTGAAAATAATAATTATTAAAATCAATAACTTAATCTTCAATGAAAATCAAATAATTATTAACTTTAATCAAAAAGAAATATTTCAAAGACTTTTCAAACAGCCTCAACCCAAAGCGGACACTATTCAACGTGATATTTCATTTCTTATGCACAAAATTCTGGTTTGTACTTGCCAAAAAACAAATTTCTGGATGCCCATCACAGCAATCCACTACGAGATACTCCATGAAGATTTTGACAGCTTCTACTTCGACTGTATAATTCAAAATACGTCCCCTTCTTTCTGACGTAATTATTCCTGCATTTGATAGAATGTTTAAGTGGGATGATAAAGTATTTTGTGGAACGCTTATCTTTTCAGCTATTGCCCCGGCGGATAAGCCTTCTTGGCTATACTTCATTAAAAGACGAAAGACCCCGAAACGAGTAGGTTGTGCGAGAGCCGAAAGAGTTTTAACTGCTTTTGTATCGTTCATCATTATAGTTTTTCTTTATCAAGTTTTTTTCACTGTTGTTGTACGCGATCATGGCAAAGTAAATCGTATAGCGACAATTACTATAATACGCTGTGTAAAAAAATATACCAATAACTTCCGATGTTGTTAGCTAGTCAATAAATCGAGCTATAATCTACATGTAACTCTGATATCCATTGCCACATTTCTTAGTCTTATTTAATGTGAATTCTTGCAATATTTATTTCATTTCCATATTCGCCGAAATAACGATAAGATAAATTTTGGATCGTAATGATTTTGGGATCAAATTCGATGGATAAACCTGGACAATACCAACAAGTTGAAACAATTGGTTTTTTTGAGAAATGGTTATCAATATGGGTCGGACTTTGCATCATTACTGGCATTTTTCTTGGAAATTTGTTTCCTGATATCTTTCAATTTCTTGCGCTCTTGGAATATGCATCAGTATATTTGGTGGTGGTCATCTTAATATGGGTTATGATTTATCCAATGATGATCAACATTGACTTCTCCAGTTTTAAAAATGTGGGAGAGCGTCCTAAAGGTCTCATTATTACTTTGGTTGTCAATTGGCTCGTAAAACCTTTTTCAATGGCTGCTCTCGGTGTTCTGTTCTTCGAATATGTTTTTGTCGATATTGTAAACCCTCAGGACGCTCAACAGTATATCGCGGGTCTCATTTTGCTTGGTGCAGCTCCCTGTACAGCGATGGTATTTGTTTGGTCTCAACTTACAAAAGGTGATCCAGTTTATACGGTAGTTCAAGTAACAATAAATGACCTAATAATGGTTTTTGCGTTTGCCCCGATTGTCGCTTTCTTGCTTGGTGTTACAGAGATTGTTGTACCGTGGGAGACGCTAATTCTCTCAGTAGTGCTCTATATTGTCGTGCCGATAATCGCAGGTGCGGTAACCAGAAAGATTATATTAGGGTCGCTCAGCCAGGAAAGAGAGGACGCGCTCTCAAAATTCTCAGCCAACATAAAGCCGTATTCCATTATTGGCCTGATGGCAACCGTATTGCTTTTGTTTGCATTTCAAGCCCCCACAATAATTGAAGACCCGATGCGGATCGGTATTATAGCCGTTCCAATAGTCGTTCAATCATATGGTATTTTCTTTATCGCCTATTTTGCATCATGGCTATGGCGCGTTCCCCATTGTGTTGCCGCTCCAAGTGCGTTAATTGGGACGTCCAATTTCTTCGAATTGGCAGTGGCAGTTGCAATCAGCCTGTTTGGTCTTAGTTCAGGTGCTGCCCTCGCGACAGTGGTTGGCGTGCTGGTCGAAGTGCCCGTAATGTTGTCTTTAGTCACTATCGCTAATAAAACCAGACACAAGTTCCCAAAGTAAACACTCGGTTAGCAAACGAGGGTCTGCAGCAATTATTCTCGCAATTGAAAGTATTTTTAAGGCGAGCTCATTACCCGTTTTATTTTCTGTTTTTTCAATGAGGCATTTCTTCATTAACAGGGCGGCCGAGAGGTAGAGTTAGTAGTACAGCAAGTGCAACCATGATGCTGGAAACAACCAAACAAGCCAGCAGTCCCCAATATTGATATACTAAACCAGAAAGCAACGTGCCGATTAAACGACCAAATGCATTTGCCATATAATAAAATCCAATACTTAGTGACGCTTTATCACCATCTGCATAGCCAACGATTAGGTAGGAATGCACTGCAGAATTTATTGCAAAAACAAACCCAAATATTATTAATCCGCCGATGAGCCAGTTAACAGGGCCATATCCAATATTAAGATCAGACATCCATTGGATTGAGACATCATTTAGTCCTAACGCAATACACGCAGGGATGAATGCTAATAATATTCCCCAAAATTTAGCAGAGGAGACAGCACTTTCTAAGCCATTGTGGTTATTTAAGAGTTTGGGAACGAAGGCTTGAACTACGCCATAACCAATAACCCAAACTGCCATAAAAGTACCCACCTGATTAAAATTCCAACCGATAGAACCAACGAGAAATACTGGAACCCCCACTACAAACCAAACATCGCGACTGGCAAAGAGAAAAACACGTGCTGCGGAAAGATAGTTAATCTCGCGTGACTTTGAAAATAATTCTGTCAGTTTCACTTTCTGCCTGGATTTGCCAAGGTCCCTCTTTAAAAAACGAGTACAAGCCAAAAGAATGAGGAGCAATACACCAGCCATAGCAAGCAGTGCCGCTCGAAAACCAAATATTTGCAATAAAGATCCACCAGCGAAAAAGCCTACACCTTTTAACGC
>JAESUD010000295.1 GCA_016763335.1 Emcibacteraceae bacterium
AGCAAAGCCAGAAGAGTGGTAGGCGATTTGTTTAATTTATATTTAAACGAGACGGACTGTTTACCAACTGATTGGCAAGAAGCCACTCAGGGTAAGGCGGCAATGGAACAGGCCAGATTAGTGGCTGATTTTATTGCCGGAATGACAGACCGGTTTGCATTACTTGAACATAAAAGATTATTTGATATATCGACATTTGAATTATGAATATTTTTAAAGACTTTCAAAAAAACATTAAAGACATTATCGCCTCATTAGGTGGAAGTGGTAAATTACCTGCGGATATGGACCTTTCCAATATTACCGCGGAAGCGCCCCGTGATACGAGCCACGGTGACATTGCAACAAATGTCGCCTGGTGCTTGTTAAACAGGCTAAAATGAAGCCGCGTGATATCGCCGCATTAATCGCTGATGAATTACGTAAAATTGATAGTGTCACGGACGTTGAAATTGCCGGTCCGGGATTTATCAATATCCGTCTTAAGGCATCATTTGTACAAGAACAGATTTTAAAAGTACTTGAACTTGGCACTGATTATGGCCGAAGTGATTATGGTGACGGTGAAAAGGTAAATGTTGAATATGTATCTGTGAACCCAACCGGCCCGCTTCATGTTGGTCATTGCCGCGGTGCGGTATTTGGTGATGCGCTTGCCACACTTCTTGACCATGTTGGCTATGATGTTTCTCGTGAATATTACATCAATGATGCCGGCGGACAAATTGATGTGCTCGCCCGTTCTGCATATGTTAGATATCTTGAAGCACTTGGTGAAAATATTGGTGAGATAGAGGGAGGACTTTATCCAGGAGACTACCTTATTCCTGTCGGTGAAGCCCTCGTTGAAAAATACGGTGATAAATGGAAAGATCAGCCGGAAAGTGAATGGCTTAATCCGATCCGTTCATTTGCAACCGATGCCATGATGGACTTGATCCGTGAAGATCTCAATACGCTTGATATTCAGCATGATGTGTTTTTCTCGGAACTTACGCTTCATGAAAATGGCGGTATACAAAAAGGGTTGGAACAGCTCGAAGAAAAAGGCCTAATTTATACGGGCGTGCTTGAAGCACCGAAAGGAAAACTTCCCGATGATTGGGAAGAAAGACCGCAAACGCTTTTTAAAGCCACAGAGTTTGGTGATGATGTTGACCGTGCGCTTAAAAAATCCGATGGCGCATGGACCTATTTCGCTGCTGATGTTGCCTATCACAGTGATAAGGTGGCACGGGGGTTTAATATTTTGATCGATGTGTGGGGCGCGGACCACGGCGGATATGTTAAACGTGTTCAATCAGTGGTCACTGCATTAACTGACGGCAAAGCAGCCCTTGATGTGCGCCTTTGCCAGATGGTAAAGCTGTTACGGGACGGCGATCCGGTAAAGATGTCAAAAAGGTCCGGTAATTTTATTACCCTTCGCGATGTTGTGAAAGAAGTTGGCAAAGATGTCGTTCGTTTCATAATGCTGACCCGCAAAAATGATGCGTCACTGGAATTTGATTTCGCTCGTGTGACTGAGCAATCAAAAGACAATCCGGTGTTTTATGTGCAGTATGGCCACGCGAGGGTTTCTTCTGTATTTCGGAAGGCCGCGGCAGCATATACGGATATGGATATGTCCGAAGACGCTCTTAAAAAAGCAGATTTGAATTTACTTAATGATGAAAGTGAACTTCAGTTGATTAAAACAATGGTCAATTGGCCGCGCATTGTCGAGAGTGCGGCACTGGCCCATGAGCCACACCGTATTTCATATTATCTCTATGATCTCGCGTCCGAATTTCATGCACTGTGGAATAAAGGGAATGACAGGGTTGATCTACGCTTTATAATTGATAATAATAAGGAAATTACGCTTAGTCGGCTTGCAATGATTAGAGCATTTTCAATAATTATTGCGTCAGGTCTTAAAATTCTTGGGGTTGAGCCTCGCAATGAAATGTAAAATATCACAAAGAGGTAAATGACTTGCCAAAACAAAATTCAGATAATGCATCATGGTTACGTCCACTGCCGGAAGAATTTTCCAGAAAAGGCATGTCTTCTAAACGAAGAATGATCTTAAGCGCTGTAACATTAGTTGTTCTCGCTAGTTTTAGTGTTCTTATCTGGCTTAGTTATACTTCCGAAACAACTGAAATTGGGCCAATACCTGTGGTGCGTGCCGATGGTTCGGTGGTTAAGGTAAAACCTGTTGAACCGGGCGGTAAAGAAATCCGTTTTCAGGATAGAGAAGTATTTAACCGGGTTGATAACCTGCCTAAAGAAGAAGATAATATTGTCAGTTCCAGTTCAGAAATTCCTCTTAAAAGACCCGTTGCCAAAGAACAGGTAGCAAAGATTACTGAGGAAGCGGCCATTGTCGCTGAAAAAATCACCCCAGCAGCAGCACCAGTACCGATTAAGGTGCCGGTAAAGACTTCTGGTAATTATATGATACAGATTGCTGCCATCGATACAAAAAGCAAGGCCGAGGCCATTTGGACGAGTGTAAAACAAAAAAACAGCAAGACTTTAAGCAAAGTAACGCCCGTATACATGAAGGTCGATTTGGGATCAAAAGGTATTATGTACCGGGTTCGCGGTGGAATGTTTGAAACAAGAAAACGCGCCGACGATGTTTGTGCTGCGTTAAAACGTAATAAACAAGACTGCTTGGTGGTTACCAAATAAAATGTATCACCCTGTTATTACAGATGTAGAAGGGCTTGATATAAGTGATGAAGAAAGAGCGCTGTTTAAGGAATTTCGCCCTTTCGGATTTATTTTATTTCAACGAAACTGCCAAAGCCCTGAACAGGTAAAAAAACTAACGGATCAAATGAGGGACTGCGTATCAAATGATGATATTCCCATTATGATCGATCAGGAAGGTGGCAGAGTTACCCGTCTTCGTCCGCCGCACTGGCGTAAATATCCGTCGGCTGAATTTTACGCTAATTTATATGAAATAAACTCCGAACTTGCGATTTCTGCAGTAAAGGCCCATGCTAGTCTGATGGCGGATGATCTTCTTAACGTCGGTATTAATATTGATTGTTATCCTGTGGCCGACTTGCTTTATGCGGGGGCCGATAAAATTATTGGTGACCGTGCTTATGGTGAGCAACCTGAAAAAGTATCCATTTTAGCAAGAGCAGCCGCAGAAGGCATGCTTTCTGGTGGTGTAACCCCGATCATGAAACATATCCCTGGTCATGGCCGCGCCGATGTGGATACTCACCTTGAACTCCCCGTCGTCACCACGCCAATTGATGTGCTTAGAGATAGCGACTTTATACCTTTTAAGAATTTAAATGATTTGCCGTGTGCCATGACAGCCCATGTTATTTATAGCCAAATTGATAAGGCCCGCTGTGCGACAATTTCACCAACCGTTATCAAGGATATTATCCGCGGTGAGATTGGCTTCGAGGGGGTGCTTATTTCTGATGACTTAAGCATGAAGGCATTAAAAAACTCACCTGAACAAAATGCTCTTGATGCCCTAAACGCTGGATGTGATCTAGCTCTGCATTGCAATGGTACGCTTAAGGAACGCCGTGCCGTACTTGAAGCAACAAAAGGCTTAAAACTTGAGGAAGAAAATAGAATTTTTGATATTTTCAAAAAAACAAAAATTCTACAGAATATAAATTCAGAACAGCTCTATAGTTGGCTCATGGATGTAGTAGAGGAACACGGGTAAAATTATGACTGACATCATAGAAAAACTGACAGTTTGGGCAATACCGCTTATATTCGCAATCACTTTGCATGAAGCGGCACATGCATGGGTCGCTTATAAGCTCGGCGATAATACGGCCAAAAGTATGGGTCGGGTAAGTTTTAACCCTATGGTTCATATTGATCTGTTTGGTACGGTGTTATTGCCATTGATGCTTTTAATATCGGGCTCCGGTTTTTTGTTTGGCTATGCTAAACCTGTACCGGTTAATTTTAGTAGATTAAATAATCCAAGACGGGATTCTGTCCTTGTCGCGCTTGCCGGGCCGGGGGCTAATATAATCCTTATAATGATTGCGGTTATTCTATTTTATACGCTGTCAATTATCCCGGGCTTTGCTCAGGAATGGTTTGTCAAAAATTTATTCAATATGATTTTGATTAATGCTGTTCTTGCTGTGTTTAACATGCTTCCAATACCACCACTTGACGGCGGGCGTGTGGCGGTCGGTATTCTGCCATATGCTCTAGCAAGGCCGCTGAGCAAGTTGGAGCCCTACGGAATGCTGATAATTCTCGGGTTGATTTTCATCATACCAATGGCCGGAAGGTATTTGGGCATGGATTTAAATATTCTTTGGTCTATTATAGGGCCGGTAATTAGTTTTATCACTGAATTTGCATTTTCCCTATTGCCGGTAGCTTAATATGAGTGACACGACAGACAATGATTTTGATGGTTTTGAATTACCTGACCCAAGGTTAGCCCGCACTGGCGACCTTGAAGAGGACGAACGTCTTATTGTTGATATCGAGGGCTTTGAAGGGCCGCTCGATGTGTTGCTGGCGCTTTCACGCACCCAAAAGGTGGACTTGAAACAAATCTCAATTCTTGAACTTGTAAAACAATATCTAGAGTTTGTGACCGAAGCCCGCAATTTAAGGCTGGAACTTGCGGCGGATTATCTGGTCATGGCAGCATGGCTCACTTATTTAAAATCAAGGTTGCTGCTGCCGGAAGAAGAAAATGCCGATGAAATTTCCGCAGAGGAACTCGCGGCACGATTGACTTATCAACTTGGCCGCTTAAACGCTATTCGTGAACGTGCGGCAAGTCTTATGTCCCGAAATCAGATGGGGCGGGATATGTTTGCCCGTGGTGCGCCGGAACCGGTCATTATTACCTGTCATCATACGTATGAGCTTAGTATCTATGATTTATTAAAAGCATATGCTGAGCATAAAACCCGGTCGGCCGTTGCCGATATTCAAATTTTTAAACGTAATGTTTTTACTCTTGATCAAGCGATAGAACGCTTATCGGAAATGCTCGGGCTTGCTATTGACTGGACTAGCTTAGAGCAGTTTTTGCCAGAAGGTCTTATGGATGAACAATTAATTAAATCAGCAAAGGCAAGTATGTTTACGGCTTCGCTTGAACTGGCAAAAATGGGTAAAGCGGATTTAATACAAAAACAGACTTTTGGCCCTTTATTTATTCGTGGCCGCAAAAGAGAAGAGGAAAATAATGGATAATCATGAACAAATGAGAATTTGTGAAGCGCTATTATTTGCTTCTGACCGACCGCTTTCTTCGATTGCACTGGCAGAACAGCTCTCTGAAGGAAGTGATGTTGAGGCGATTCTTTTGGAGTTGCAGAAAAAATATCAAAGTTACGGGGTAAACCTGGTCGAAGTAGCCGGTAAATGGATGTTTCAAACTGCTGCCGATCTTGCATTTTTACTGAGAAAAGAAGAACAAAAAGAAAGAAAACTTTCCCGTGCCGCTATCGAAACATTAGCAATTATTGCTTATCATCAACCGGTAACGCGTGCTGATATAGAAGAAATTCGCGGTGTCAGTGTTAGCAAAGGAACCCTTGATGTATTGATGGAGGCTGTGTGGGTAAAACCGCTCGGTCGCCGAAGAACACCAGGTAGACCAATGACTTACGGTACAACTGAGAATTTTCTTGTACACTTCGGATTAAATAGTGTAAAA
>JAESUD010000296.1 GCA_016763335.1 Emcibacteraceae bacterium
CAATGTGTTAACAATGCCCGGGTTCTTTTGTTCGATGGATTTGTATATCGTCGTACCGCCATAGCTGTCCTCGGCGTCATATGAGCCGATAACGGTCATAACATTAGCAGTAATATTGTTTAAATGTGGGGCGATGGCCCTACTCTGCCAAAATTCGTCATAATCGCCATGTTCCATTAAATTATTCCAGAAAGGACTTTTACCGTGAAATATTTTATCGTTGACGTTTGAAAGTGCGCCAAGCTCTAAGAAAAATTGGTAGCTGTCATCATGAGGAAATTGAAACCTCGTCGCACTTTCTTGTGTCGGGTTTTTTGGGCCTTGATCAAAACCCCGGAAAAACCGAAAAGCATCAAGCATAAAAAATGCGCCTTGATGGTGGAAATCATCGCCGATATATATATCGCCCATGGGCGCTTGCGGTGATGCTGCCTTAATAGCGGGATGGGTATCAATGATACTGGCGGCGGTATAAAATCCGGGGTAAGAAATGCCAAATAAGCCGACTTTGCCGTTATGGTTTTTGACGTTTGTTAACAACCATTCAACCGTATCATATGTATCCGAGCTTTCGTCATGCTCGGTACCGGTTTTATTATCATTATGGGGCGTCATATTGCGAAAGTCACCTTCTGACATGTTTTTGCCGCGAACATCCTGATAAACGAATATATAACCGTCTTTGGCAAAGCGGTTATCACCGCCGTTAGGACCAAGGTAATTTGGGTAGTTATTAACGCCGTAAGGACGCAAGGAATATGGCGTTCTTTTTAGCAATATTGGATAAGTAGCACCGCCCTCTTTCGGGGTATAAACCGACGTAAACAGGTGTGTACCATCACGCATGGGGATATTATATTCATGTTTGGTATAATTGGCTTTGAGGTCATAATCACCGTCTGACGCATTTGCCGCAACGTTATTCAAAAGCATTAAACTAATGATTATAAAGAACGATTTTATAATATTTTGCATGATATTCCCTTATTTATTTATTTTGTAAAGCGCGCTAATACGGCAGCACCCACCAGGTCACCCCAAACATTTAATGTTGTTCTCATTCGGTCCAAAAACCAATCAACGCCAAGAATTAAACCGAAACCTTCAGCAGGAATGCCGACAATGGAAAATAACATTAATGTCATGATATGTCCCCCTTGCGGAATTCCCGCAGATCCGATTGATGCCAAAGATGTTGTTAAAGCAATTAACACATAGTCGGAAAACACCATATCAATACCGTAAACCTGCGCAAGGAAAATTGTCGCAACCGATTGATAAACGGCGGTACCGTTCATATTAATGGTGCTTCCAAGCGGAATAACAAAGCGGACAGGACTTTTAGGTAATCCGTGGTCTGTGGCGCATTCAATTGATAATGGTACCGTTGCCGAAGAGCTTGACGTGCTAAGGGCCGTTAAAAGTGCCGGCAACACATCACGGAGATATGTTATTCCCCTTCCCGCAATAAATATCAAAACAATGAATAGTAAAACTGAATGAATAACAAGCCCGCTTAGTACAATTACTAGATAACCGCCGACAGCAGCAAATGTTTCGATCACGCCTTCTTTACCGCCAGCCTCGGCAATGGGAGTAGCGACAAGGGCAAAAATACCAAAAGGTGATAAATACATGATCCAGCCAACAATCACCATCATGATGCCGTTAAGGCTTTCAAAAAATGAACTTACAGCCTTGCCTTTTTCACCCGTCACCGTCAGGGCAGCACCAAAGATTATTGAAAATATTATGAGCTGTAATAAATCCATATTGGCGGCTGATGCGACAATATTTGGTGATATAAGTCCGAGAAGTATTTCACCAATGCTTGTTGTTCCGGCATTTGCAGCAATTGACACATCGCTCGGCGTTAAGTGAAAATCCCCGCCCGGAACGGCTATTTCAGCAAGTGACATACCAATCATGGCAGCAATTAATGTCGTCACTATGAAATAAAGAAACGTAATACCGCCCGGTTTACCAAGTTTTCTAACATCGCCTAATGATGCAACACCACTTATAATAGCGGCGACAATAAGCGGCACGACAACCATTTTAAGCGCATTAAGAAATAATGTTCCCATCCAGGAAAACATCAGCGCGTCTTCCCCCATATACCACCCAGCGGCAACCCCAAGAATGACGGAAACAATAATTGAATAGAGTAAAAGCATCGTATGACGCTTTGACATATAATTCTCCAATTTTGTAAAAATAAAGGCCTAGCGATAAATTCACCAAGCCTTTATTTATTTGATAAGTTAGATATTTGGATCTCTTCTGAACTCGTCGAGATCAATCTCGCCTTCCCATTTTGCCACGGCTGTACAAACAGCAAGGTCACCTGTGACGTTGACAGTTGTTCTTAACATATCAAGCGGGCGGTCAAACGGAAGTAAGAAACCAACGACAATGGCCGTCTGTTCCGCAGAAACGCCAATGACGCCGAGAACACCAGCCAGCAAAAATAAACTTGCAGATGGAACAGCGGCAGTACCGATTGATGCAATCGTTGTTGTCATTGCAATTAAACCATAATCCATTAGGGAAAGCTCAATGCCAAAAGATTGTGCCGTAAATACAGCAACAATTCCCACATAAATTGCTGTGCCGTCCATGTTAATTGTCGCACCAAGCGGGATAACGGATGATGCTACGGATGACTTGATCCCAAGGTTATCTTCTGCAACGGCAATAGTAACCGGCATTGTTGCACTGCTGGATGATGTTGAAAAAGCAACCAATTGGGCATCGATGATATCTTTGAAGAAACGAATGGCGGGTAAACGCAATACTACCTGAATGAGTGCGCCATGCATCAATATTACATGAAGTACACAGCCCAGCAATATTGTTCCAGCTAGTGGAACGACATCAAGTAATGCAGCCGCACCCTTTGTGCCTGCAACAGAAGCAATAAGAGCAAACACACCAAAAGGAGCCACTTCCATAATCATATGTGTGATTTTAAGAATTACTTCCGAAGCACTGTCCATTAATTTTGCAACGGGCTTTGCTTTTTCGCCAGCCGTCATAATACCAATGCCAAATATGAGTGCAAAGAAAATAACCGCTAATATATCGCCGTCGGCCAGTGCCGCTATAGGATTGGCAGGTATAATATTCATCATACGCTCACCAAGTGGCATTGCTGCTTCCAAAGTTAAGGACTCGCCACCTGTTATAGAGACGCCAACACCGGGTTGGAAAATTGCAGCAAGGGCTAAACCAATTGTGATGGCTACGGCTGTCGTACCAAGATAAAGCGCCATTGTTTTAACACCAATAGAACCCAGCTTTTTAGGGCTGCCCATTGCGACAACACCGGAAACGAGCGTGACAAAAATCAAAGGAACCACAATCATGCGGATGAGTTTAATAAAAACATCACCAATCCATTTAATATTTGTTGCCGATTCCCCGAATATTGACCCAACGATGACACCTAGCACAAGCGCTAGAACAATCCGTTTCCAGAGCTTGATTTCGAACCATTTTTTAATCATTTAACACTCCATCCCTACTTTTATATTTTGTTTTTAATTGGAGAATTTTATCATTTTTTTTAATAAAAATCCATTCCCCTTAAAAAGACCTTAATTTATTGTTGTACCTTTTGCAGCATCTTTTATAAAAGAAGTAGTATTTTTTTAAAAAAGGCAAAGATTTTTATGTTTATTTTGATCGATAATTACGACAGTTATACCTATAATTTATACCATTACCTTGGTGAAATCGGCGCAGATGTTGACGTTTTTCGAAACAATGAAATTTCTGTTGATGAATTAAAATCAAAAAAACCAAAAGGAATTATTCTTTCCCCCGGCCCCTGTACACCGGATGATGCCGGTATTTGCATGGATATTATTGAACAACTTGGTGAAAACGTCCCAATTTTAGGGGTCTGCCTTGGCCATCAATCAATTGGTCAAGTATATGGCGGCAAGGTTATTCGCGCACCTTATTTAATGCATGGCAAAGTAAGCAAAATGTTTCATAAAGACCGCACTTTATTTAATGGCTTTAAAAGCCCCTTTATAGCCACACGGTATCATTCACTTATTGTTGACCGCGAAAGCCTGCCAGACGTGCTGGAAATTACCGCAGAAACAGAAGACGGTATTATTATGGGTCTTAGTCATAAACACTTTCCAGTTCACGGGGTTCAGTTCCACCCAGAAAGTATAGCATCAGAACATGGACATGATTTATTGAAAAATTTTATTACCATCGCCGATGAATTTAACAGTGAGGCCGCATGATGGCATTTGATTTTAAAAAATTAATAAATTATCTCGCTCAAGGAAACATATTAAGTCGTGATATGTCGCGTAATGCTTTCGAATATATGATGAATGGTGATGCTACCGGTCCACAGATTGGTGCATTTCTTATGGGGTTGCGAATACGTGGAGAACGTGTCGAAGAAATAATTGGTGCAGTAGAGGCTATGCGCAATAAAGCTTTGACTATAAAAGCCCCAGAAGGTGCGGTTGATACTTGCGGAACAGGCGGCGATCAATCTGGTAGCTATAATATTTCCACTGCTGCGGCAATAGTATTGGCATCGTGTGGTGTACCAGTAGCGAAACATGGAAACCGTGCAGCATCCTCAAAAACTGGAAGTGCTGACGTTCTTGAAACGTTAGGTATCAATATTGATGCAGATATGGAAATAGTTAAGCGCTGTCTGTATGAACTTGGAATAAGTTTTTTAATGGCCACCCGGCATCATAGTGCCGCGCGCCATGTGGGTCCAGCCCGTGCAGCTCTCGGAACACAAACAATCTTTAATATTATTGGGCCACTGTCAAATCCAGCAGAAACGAAATATCAAGTGATAGGTGTTTTTGATAAAAAATGGAATGTACCAATGGCTGAAGTTCTTGGAACCTTAGGTAGTGAACATGTATGGGTAGTGACTGGATCAGATGGTCTTGATGAAATAACAATTACTGGCGAAACCCATGTGGCAGAATTTAAAGACGGGAAAATTAATGAATTTACCGTCTCACCGGAAGACGCCGGATTAAAGCGCGCGACAATGAAAGAAATTGAAGGCGGTGACGCGGAGTATAATGCGGCCGCAATATGGGATATTCTTGGTAGTAAAAAGAATGCCTACCGGGATATTGTCCTGCTTAACACATCCGCCGCATTAATTGTTAGTGGTAATGCGGCGGATTTAAAAGACGGTGCAAGAATTGCGGCACAGGCAATTGATAGCGGCAAAGCCAAGAAAACCCTTGAAAACTGGATCGAGATGAGCAACCAAGAGCCGCCCGTTATTGAAGAAGACAAAGAAGATGAGTAATATTTTAAGTAAAATTGCTGCGACAACACGCGACCATGTGGCAAAATGTAAATTAACAAGACCCCTTTTTGAAATTGAAAAAGCCGCCAAGGCCGCCTCTCCTGTTCGTGGGTTTCATAAAAACCTTCTAACCGCCGAGAAAGAAGGACGTTACGGACTTATATCTGAAATTAAAAAAGCAAGCCCCAGCAAAGGATAAATCAGAGAAAATTTTAACCCTAAGGAGCTTGCAAAAGCTTATGAGGATGGCGGTGCGAGCTGCCTTAGTGTGCTAACGGATGTGCCATATTTTATGGGCGCAGATCAATTTTTGATTGAAGCACGCACCGCAACGTCGCTTCCTGCACTACGCAAGGACTTTATGATTGACCCATATCAGATTATTGAAGCCCGGTCCCTAGGCGCCGATTGCATATTGCTTATTATGGCAATGATTGATGATGATTTAGCGGCGGAACTTGAACAAACAGCCATTGAATATAAACTTGATGTATTAGTTGAAGTTCATGATGCTAATGAATTGGAACGAGCGCATAAATTGTCATCATCGCTTTTTGGTATTAATAACAGAAATCTTAAAACATTTGAAGTTTCACTTGATACTACTGCCCAGCTTTCAAAACTAGCCGATAAAGACCGCACATTGGTGAGTGAGAGCGGTTTATTTAGCCATGATGATTTGAAAATGATAAAAGAAACATGCGGCATTAACAGTTTTCTTATTGGTGAAGCATTGATGCGCCAAGATGATGTCAAATTGGCAACCAGAAAACTGCTTTTTAATGATTAGGATCAAGTTTTTAACTTGCAATAAGGCTTAGGAAAGAACCATGTCAAATTTAACCCATCTAGATAATCAGGGCCGTGCCAGCATGGTTGATGTATCCGAAAAACCAGAAACCAAACGCATTGCAACCGCAAAAGGCCGCATATACATGACGGCGGAGACCCTTGCGTTAATCGATAAAGGCGGCGTTAAAAAGGGCGATGTATATACGGTTGCCCGGTTGGCCGGCATTATGGCTGCCAAGAAAACTGCTGATCTGATACCGCTTTGCCATCCCTTACCCATTCAGAATGTTCAGGTTGATCTCGTCAGTAATACTGAGGGTAACTACGTTGACATTACGGCAACAGCCAGTCTTTATGGTCGGACCGGCATTGAAATGGAGGCATTAGCCGCGGTTTCTGTAGCAGCGCTTACCATTTATGACATGTGTAAAGCCGTTGATAAAGCGATGAGGATCAGCGATATACGCCTCACCCATAAATCCGGCGGCAAATCAGGAACTTATGAAGCGGAATAATTAATATGGCCCTCCTTCCCGTTACAGATGCATTAGCGCGCGTTTTAAATTCTGTTTCCACGCTTGATACGGAAACTGTGAGCATACATGATGCTCTTGGCAGGATTACTGCAAAGGATATACGTTCAAACCTAACACAGCCCCCCTTTGCAGCATCGGCAATGGATGGTTATGCCGTTTTATATGATGATATTAGCAACCCTTTAAAAGTGGTCGGGGAATCCCAAGCGGGCTTATCATACACGGGAACTCTAAAATCCGGTGAAGCCGTGCGAATTTTTACCGGTGCGCCAATGGTTGATGGTGCAGACACCGTTGTTATACAGGAAAATGTCAACCGTGATGATGACCAATTGATCATTAATGAATGCAAAGCCCGCGGCAGCAATATTCGCGCCGCCGGTAGTGATTTCATGGTCGATGAAGTACTTGTTGAAGCAAATATCAAACTCGATGCCCGTCATATTGCTTTAATTGCCGCCGGAAATGTGGCTGAATTCACCGTCTATAAAAGACCTAAAGTAGCAATATTATCAACCGGCGATGAACTTTGCGAAGTAGGGTCAAAAATTGGCCCTGATAAAATTGTAAATTCAAATGTACCGTTATTTATGGCATTGGTAAAAGAAAGCGGCGGAATTGCCATTAATATCGGCACAGCAAAGGACACTGCGGAAGATGTCAAAGCAAAAATCGCCCTTGTTAAAGATGTTGATATGTTTGTTAGTATCGGCGGCGTGTCGGTTGGTGATTATGATATTATTCAAGATATACTCAAGGAAAGCGGCTTAAAGGTTGAATTCTGGAAAGTGGCGATGATGCCGGGTAAACCGGTTGTTTATGGTGACTTTAACGGCATTCCTTATTTTGGAATGCCCGGCAATCCATCAAGTGCCTATGTTTGCTTCGCCAATTTCATGCTTCCTGCCCTATATAAAATGCAGGGTCTACTTGATGGTGGTTTCCCTACAAGCCATGCGCGTCTTGAACATAAATTAAAACAAGGTAGCAGCCGTGTTAATTATATGCGGGCGACTTATCATGAAAACGAACTTGGCGAAAAGCTTGTCAGCTCAACGCTTACACAAAGTAGTGCAAATCTAAAAACTCTGGCCCGTTCAAACTGCCTTCTTGTGCGCGAATTAAAGGTCCCAGAGGCAAATATTGGTGATTTGGTTAGAATTATTATCATTAAACCATAGTTATTTGTTTGTTCTTGACAGCAGAATAAAAATAGAACATAAGGGAACATATAAGGTTTAATTTGTGATTCTACGGACTATTTTTAGTTCTTGGAAAGCGGGAGAGAATTAATGCTAACGAAAAAACAACATACATTATTGATGTTAATCCATGACAGGTTACAGGAAGATGGTGTTGCCCCTTCCTTTGAAGAAATGAAAGTGGCGCTTGAACTCAAATCAAAATCAGGCATCCACAGATTAATCAATGCTCTTGAAGAACGTGGCTTCATTCGCCGCTTACCAAACCGCGCGCGCGCGCTTGAAGTTATTAAATTACCGGAAGATGAAGACAAAAGCGGCGCAAATATATTTAAGCCGGATTTTGGTGGTCGCTCGCACAATGTTGATCCAAATACGATCGAAATTCCCCTTCACGGTAAAATCGCCGCTGGTACACCGATTGAAGCACTGGAACAATATGAAAATATCGGCGTGCCGGCCCATATGCTTGGTGATGGCAGTTATTATGCCCTTGATGTGGATGGTGACAGCATGATTGAAGCCGGGATACTTGACGGTGACCGCGTGGTAATTGAACGTTGTGATAGCGCAAATAACGGTCAAATTGTTGTGGCACTTGTCGATGAAGAAGAAGCGACACTTAAAACTTTGCAAAAACGCGGGCCTGATATTGCTCTTGAGCCCTCTAATCGTGATTTTGAAATACAGATTTATCCGGCCAATCGGGTAAGGATTCAAGGGCGTTTAGTGGGTTTATTACGCCAATATTAAAAATAGTTATCGCCGAGGATAGAACGTGCTGGTGGAAAATGAAGCGTGGCTCTTGTTCCCTCACCTACGGTGCTTTTAATATTCAACATTCCATTAAATAATTTTATAAAAGCGTCGACCAAGGGCAACCCTAGACCTGTTCCTGAAATGTCTGAATTTTTAAATTGTGATGTACGGCGAAACGGGATCATAGCCGTTAACAAGTCTTCTTCCGACATACCCATACCTTTATCAATCACAGATATATCAAGGCCACCACTATTTCTTACCTTTAGGCCAACCGTCACAATGCTATCTTTGCATGAATATTTTATAGCATTGGACAATAGGTTATAAATCATTTGACGAAGGATTTTTTCATCGCCTTTCAAGGTAACCTCTTGTTCAGGAAAATTTTCTTCAATAATTATATTATTTTGTTTTGCCAAGCTCGCTGATGTTTGAATACATGTTTCAATAACATATTTTACATCTATTTCGCTTTCAAAAAATTCCTGTTCACCGGCTCCTATTTTTGAAAGATCAAGCAAGTCATTGATAATTTCAAGCAAATGAATGCCACTTGAATTTATCAGCTGGGCATATTCAGCCACATTTTCTTTGATTTTATCATCTTTTACGCCGCTTTCACCACTAAGAATACTGGAAAACCCAATGATAGCATTAAGCGGTGTTCGCAGCTCATGGCTCATATTTTGTAAGAACGTACTCTTATGTGAATTGGCTTCTTCCGCTTTACGGCGTGCTTCTAATAATTCATTTTCTGATATTTTCAACTCTGATATATCTGTTGAAATGCCCGCTAAAACCTTTTCTCCACTTTCTTCATCTTCAATGATAAATTTGTGACTGTAAAAATATAAATCCTCATTAACTTTTTCTTCGCCGTTATGGTTTTGTCCGTTAAAAACATTTCGGTCTATTTGCATAACTTTTTCAGCGATTTCTTCGGGAAATATTTCTTTATCATCCTTGCCTATGAAATCCTTGACCGTTAACCCAACTGTCTGGGCTCCCTTTTCATTAATCATCAAGTATTTGCCATTTTTATCTTTTAAATACACAGCATTCGGCGTTGCATTAATTAATGCTTTAAGGAAATTTTCAGTTATTTTTAGCACGACGTCCCCTAAAATTTATACTAATTTTATCTGTATTTCTAATACTTTAGGTTTAATATATTATTAAGTATATAATTTTTATCTAATCTTTATGCGTAAGACAATTTATTTGCTGTTAATCTAAGATTAAAAAATCAAAATAACATTCAAGGTTAATATATGGAATGGCACGATGAAGGCATAATTTTAAGGTCGCGCAAACATGGTGAATTTGATGCTATTTTAGAAGTATTAACCCGCGATCATGGCCGCCATGCCGGCATTGTAAAAGGTGGCCTTGGTCGCAGACAACGCGGAACTATCCAACCAGGAAATGAAATTAGCGTTACCTGGCGCGGGCGTCTTGAAACACATCTTGGCACCTATTCCGTTGAACTTATAAAAGCAAGAGCAGTTAATTTCCTTTATAACCCCGCAAAGCTCGCAGCTTTAAATAGTTGCTGTAGTCTGCTTTGTGTTGCTATGGCAGAAAATGAGGCTCATGAATTATTGTTAAGTGGACTGATCGCTTTTCTTGATATTCTTGAAGTGTCTGTTGAAGATATTATGGTATGGTCACCATTATTAATCAGGTGGGAACTTGGATTACTTAGTGAGCTTGGGTTTGCTCTTGATCTTACAACTTGCGCAGCAACAGGGATAGATAATGATCTGGTTTATGTTTCGCCAAAATCCGGCCGAGCGGTAAGCCGTGATGCTGGCGCACCATATCATGATAAGATGCTAAAATTGCCGCCTTTTTTACAAAAGAATGATTGTGATGTAACATTGGGGGACATAAATGATGGTTTAACATTGACTGAATTTTTTATGGAACGTCATATGTTAAGCCCATTCGGCAAATCCCTGCCCCAGGCACGGCGCATGCTTAGAGATTATATTGTGTAAAATCTCAAACAAATTTTCTAATTTTACCTAAAAAATATATCATTTCTAATGACTAAAAATTAGTAAGATAAAACACCTACAAAGAGTTCTAAGGCTTGGTTACTATACCTTACATAGCTGGATAATAATTATTCTTTAAAAGTCTCTATTTTTCATCAATTAATACTTTAAACTGCCGATCATATTGGTATAGTGGCACTTATGAATACAGCAATACCTAAAGATACAATTCTTGATGCGCCACTCGGTGATACCCTGGGTGATCGTTACCTTTCCTATGCCTTATCAACTATTATGTCGCGGTCACTTCCCGATGTACGGGACGGGTTAAAACCGGTTCATAGACGCCTGCTTTATGCCATGCGGCAGTTAAAGCTAAACCCCGAAACCGGGTTTAAGAAATGTGCGCGTGTTGTCGGTGATGTTATCGGTAAATACCATCCCCACGGTGACCAATCGGTTTATGATGCAATGGTTAGACTATCCCAAGAATTTGCTGTGCGTTACCCGCTCGTGGACGGACAAGGAAATTTCGGAAATATTGACGGCGATAACGCCGCCGCGATGCGGTACACAGAAGCCCGTATGACCTCCGTTGCTGTGGCATTAATGGAAGATATCGACAAACAAACCGTTGATTTCAGGGAAACATATGACGGTGAAGAAGAAGAGCCGACCGTTATGCCCGCCAATTTCCCCAACCTGCTTGCCAATGGCGCTATGGGAATTGCGGTTGGTATGGCCACCAGTATTCCGCCCCATAATGTTGATGAAATTTGCGGTGCATTACTGCATCTAATTAAGACACCAAATGCCGGCATCGCCAAGCTGGTTGATTTCATTCAAGGTCCGGATTTCCCTACAGGTGGCACAATTGTCGAACCACGAGAAAATATACTTGCCGCATACAGTACCGGACGCGGTAGTTTTCGCACACGGGCCAAATGGCATGTTGAACCCGGACCACGGGGCATGTACCAGATCATCGTAACTGAAATTCCATATCAAGTTCAAAAATCAAGATTGATCGAGAAAATTGCAGACCTGATTTATAATAAAAGATTACTAATTCTCGGTGATGTACTTGATGAAAGCTCAGAAGATATCCGCATTGTTATAGAGCCAAAAAACAGAAACATTGAGCCGGAAATGCTCATGGAAAGTCTTTATAAACTTACCGATCTCGAAAACCGTTTTTCCCTTAACATGAATGTGCTTGAAGGCGGTAAAATGCCGCGGGTTATGAACCTGCGCGAAGTATTACAAGCATTTCTTGATCACCGCCAAAATGTGCTCATTCGGCGTTCGCAATATAGGTTAGAGAAAATTGATCGTAGGCTTGAAGTTCTGAGTGGATATATAATTGCCTTTCTTAATCTCGATGAAATTATCCGTATTATTCGCGAAGAAGACGAAGTCAAAAAATGCCTGATGGATACATTTAATCTTACTGATAATCAGGCAGAAGCCATTCTTAACATGCGTTTACGTTCATTGCGTAGATTAGAAGAAATGGAACTTAAAACTGAACATACCGCCCTTGAAGAAGAAAAGGCAATGTTGTTACGACTTCTTGATAACGAAGAGCTTAGATGGCAGACAATCGCCACCGACATTAAGGGTATTAGAAAAACTTTTGGCAAAAATACCGAACTTGGTGCACGACGTACTGAATTTGATGACGCGCCAGAAATCACGTTTATTCCCCTTGAAGCGATGATTGAAAAAGAACCTGTGACAATTATCTGTTCTCAAAAAGGATGGATCAGGGCCATGAAAGGTCATGTAGCCATTGATGATAAAATTAAATTTAAAGAAGGCGATGAAGAACGCTTCTCATTTCATTGTCAGACCACAGATAAAGTACTTTTATTTGCATCAAACGGCCGTTTTTATACCCTTGGTGCTGATAAGTTGCCCGGTGGACGTGGTCACGGGGAACCGGTAAGACTTATGATTGATTTGGGTAATGACGAAGAAATAGTGTCATTATTACTTCATAAACCGGAGAGCATGATTATCATAGCCGCAGAAACCGGACGTGGTTTTATTGCCGAAGCGGATAAAGTGATTGCTAGCACAAGAAACGGCAAACAGGTAATGAATATCGAAGACGGAAAAAATAAAGCCGTCCTCGCCCGCATTATTGAAGACGGCGATGATAGTATTGCGGTCGTCGGACAAAATAGAAAACTTTTGATATTCCCTATTGACCAAATGCCGCAAATGACCCGTGGACGCGGAGCTATCCTCCAAAAATATAAAGGCGGCACACTAGGCGACATTATTTCATTTAACAGTGAAGAGGGTTTAAGTTGGGAAATGCGCGGCGGAAAAACACGAACGGAAACGGACCTTCTGCCATGGAACGGCAAACGTGGACAAGTCGGGCGGATGCCCCCACACGGTTTCCCTTCAAATAATAAATTTTCACGCTAAAGTTAAAGGGAGAAAATAAATGTTAAAATTTGATCCCATGAAAGCTATTCTTACGCATACTATTGCTCGCGGTGAAACAGTTGAACTTCAACTGCCATCTGTGGCACACAAAAAAGCATTCGTAGATTTTGTCAGGCGAAATAAACAATTTCATGAACCGTGGGTCTATGTACGTGGTGATCCCTCATATTTTGATCAATATATCAGACGAATGAAATCAGGATCAATGCTTGGTTTCTTTGTATTTACTAAGAAGAATGATGAATTTGTAGGTGTGATAAATTTAAACAATATTCGACTTGATCCTTTTGGTTCTGCCAGCCTTGGTTATTACGCTGAAGAAAAGCTCTGCGGTAATGGGTATATGAAAGAAGCCATAAGACTGGTATTACATCATGCATTTCAAAAAATTGGCCTTAACCGGGTTGAGGTAAACATCCAGCCGGATAACAAAGCCTCTATTGGCCTCAGTAAATCATCAGGTTTTATCAAAGAAGGTTTTTCTAAAAAATATTTAAAAATTGGCGATGATTATAAAGACCACGAAAGATGGGCTATTTTAGCAGATGATTATGTTATTTAACTTCTAATGCCGTAACTAACGGTTTATCAACACTTGCAATATTAAATTCAGATAGATAAATTCGCACTTTACCCCACCCTAGCGGAAATTCTGTATAAACTGGGATTGTACCATCAAACCCGTCCATTTTACCGAACCATAAGCGACTATCCTGATCATCATTTTCGCGTCTTTTTTTTCGTTTCTTTTTTAGTTTTGTGCTTTTTATATCGCCTGAAATTACTTTACCATCTACCTTGCAGATAATCGCCTCACCCATAAAAACAGACCGGCTTTCTTTTTTCATCATTTCACTATCATCACAGGTAAATATCTGTTCTGAAACGAATAATCCGCCGAATTGCCTCTCTCTATATTCTTCTTTATAAGCTTCGGCAAAATTCGGATCCATAATCATATTTAAAAACATGGTCATGGGATCCATACCATATTTTTCTTCAGCAGCGACAGGCGTATATTCGGTATCTTTACGGAGTTCTATATCCTGCACATGATTGATAACTTTGAGGGTCTCAGGATCAAATGATACTTGATTTAAATATTTAAAATTCCCAAAATTACCCTTGTTTTCATAATATTCAGGGCGGTATTTGCCATCAGTGAATAAAATGCCCCTACTCATGGTGTGATTTTGCATTTTAGTCATAATGCTTGCGATACCTTTTACACGGTAATCAGCAGTTATTTGATATTTTGTCGCGTCAATTATTGTCTCACTATCAATTTCTGCAATGACAAATCCGGCCCAATATGCCTTATATTTGAAGGTGACTTTATAAGGCATACTAACCTGCGCGGCTGCAAAACAGCTTAACATGAGGAAGAGCAGTATAGTTTTATAAAATATTCTCATAATACCTACAATTAATTTATAGAGGCTAAACGCTCCAATGCCTGATTGATTTTATCAGCTTTAATTTTTGCCTCTTCAAGACCTTTTTTGTTTTCTGCAATGACATGATCTGGGGCTTTTGCCACAAAATTTTCATTATTCAGTCGTCCTGATACGGAAGCAATTTCTTTTGTCAGCTTTTCTAAATTTTTTGATAGTCGTGATTTTTCTGCATCAATATCAATAACCCCGGCCAGTGGCAGATAATAAGTTGCTTCACCGACTACTACAGAAATCGCGCCATTTGGCGCCGCGCCATCAAGTGTATCAATGTTTTCCAACCGCGCAAGGCGTTTTAAAACACCCCCCTGGGTGGTTAAGGAGTTTTGCGTTTGTTCTGTTGCGCCGGATATTAACATGTCGAGCTTTGCACCGGCCGGTACATTCATTTCCGCGCGCGCCGTGCGAATATCGGAAATAAGCGTGATCAACCAATTCATTTCATTTGATGCATCAACATCAACATTATTTTCATTATATTCGGGCCATGATGCTAATATAAGATCAGTATCTCTAGTATTGGAAAGCGACCCCCAAAGTTCTTCGGTAATAAACGGCATAAATGGGTGCAGTATTTTAAGTATCTGATCAAGCACCCATGCAGCGGTTTTTCTGGTTTCATCTTTACCCGCATCATCATCCGCATAAAACTGAGTTTTAACAAGTTCAATATACCAATCACAGAATGTGCCCCATGTGAAATGATATGCCGCTGCAGCGGCTTCATTATAACGGAACGCTTCAAGTGCTTCGGTCACTTTTTGTCCTGCTTTTTCGGCCTCGCCGATAATCCATTTATTAACGGTCAGTTGAATATCTGCGGGGTCAAAATTACCCGCAGTGTTAAAACATTCATTCATTTCACAGAATTTTGCCGCATTCCATAGCTTGGTACCGAAATTACGGTATCCTTCGACACGCTTGTCGGACATTTTAATGTCCCTGCCCTGTGCTTCCATCGAAGCAAGGGTAAATCGCAGCGCATCAGCACCGTATTTATCAGCAATATCAAGCGGATCAATGACATTGCCTTTACTTTTAGACATTTTTGCCCCTTGTTCATCACGAACAAGTGCATGTACATAAACCGTTTCAAACGGCACTTCAGGTTCACCGTTCTCATCTTTCATGAAATAAAGGCCGTCCATCATCATACGCGCTACCCAGAAAAAGATGATATCAAAACCCGTTACCAACACATCTGTTTGATAATAGTTTTCAAGCTGGGGTGTTTTGTCTGGCCAGCCAAGTGTTGAAAATGGCCAAAGCGCAGAAGAGAACCAAG
>JAESUD010000027.1 GCA_016763335.1 Emcibacteraceae bacterium
GCCGAACCGGAACTGCCCGATGTTCGTCCGGAGGTGCTTAACCAGATAACCGCCTATCAACTTGTTTCTATGCTAGAAGGGGTGGTTCAACGGGGAACTGGTGTTCGTATTCGCGCGCTTCGTCGTCCTCTTGCTGGCAAAACCGGAACAACGGATGAAAGTTTTGATACGTGGTTTGTTGGCTTCTCACCTGATCTTGTGGTTGGTGTGTTTGTCGGCTTTGATGCGCCGCGTTCCCTTGGTCGCGGTGAAGAGGGATCATCAGTTGCGGTACCGATTTTTCGTGATTTTATGGCCGATGCCCTTAAGGGCGAAAATCCGATCCCATTCCGTATTCCCGAAGGGGTGCGGCTCGTCCGGGTTGATCCGGTTACAGGGCAACTCGCTAATATGGGAACAAAAAATGCAATCCTTGAAGCTTTCAGACAAGGTTCGTTTCCAAATAAAGACGGACAAGTACTTGACGGATTAAATTCACTAGTGCAAACAAAGACCAAGCTGCGTACGGGAACCGGCGGCATATATTAATAATAAAAATGGTCTTAAAAAATGAAAGCTGAAATCCTCAATTCTGCAAATAAAATCAAGCAGTCTCTTGCACTGCTGAGGAGGCATCTTTGACTGGGATGTTGCCCTTGATCGTTACGAAGAATTAACCGCCCTATCCGAAGATCCCGCATTATGGGACAAGCCGTCGAGTGCTCAGGCACTGATGAAAGAACGTACTAAACTTGAGCAATCCATAAATCTCTGTAATGATGTTCAGAGCGAGCTTGACGATAATATCGAGCTTATTGAACTTGGCGAGTTAGAAAATGATAAAGAGATTATCGCCGAAGCCGAAGCTGCCATTGAAAAACTTACCGCTAAAGCCGGTGAGTTAGAGCTTCAAACCTTGCTGAGCGGTGAAGCAGACGCAAATCATACTTATCTTGAAATAAATTCAGGGGCAGGTGGCACGGAAAGTCAGGATTGGGCCAATATGCTGCTTCGTATGTATACTCGCTGGGCCAATGCCCATGGCTGCAAGGTCAACTTGATAGAAATGCATAACGGCGAAGAAGCCGGTATTAAATCAGCAACCATCGAAATTAAGGGTGAAAATGCCTATGGTTGGCTTAAAACTGAAAGTGGTGTTCACAGGCTGGTGAGAATTTCACCGTTTGATAGTAACGCAAAACGCCATACCAGTTTTGCCAGTGTTTGGGTTTACCCGGTAATTGATGATGATTTTGAGGTGGATATCAACGAAAGCGACCTGCGAACGGACACTTACCGTGCTTCTGGCGCTGGCGGTCAACACGTAAATACCACGGATAGTGCCGTACGCATAACACACATTCCCACCAATATCGTTGTGCAATGTCAAAATGATCGCAGCCAACATAAAAACCGCGCAACGGCCATGAACATGTTAAAAGCCCGCCTTTATGAGGCCGAGCTGCAGCGTCGCGAAGAAGCGGCACACGATGTACATGATAGTAAAACAGACATTGGTTGGGGTCATCAAATCCGCTCATACGTCTTGCAACCCTATCAAATGGTTAAAGACCTACGTACAGGCGTTGAAAGTAGTCAACCGGACAAAGTATTAGACGGCGAAATTGATTTATTCATCAACGCCGCTCTTGCTGCAAGGGTGCAGGGAACGAGCAGTGAGGTTGATGATATTGAATAGGGAACGCTAAATTGACTTAAAAATAGAAAAAGCGAGCTAAATGCTCGCTTTTTTTGTTTTTATTGCTTTAGATTAGAGTAGATCAACGATTGTTTTTTTTTGATCTGAGTCTTTTGCATCTTGATTGGCAGAAACAACTTTTGTTGTGTTGTTATTACTTGTTGCCGAATTCGTGCCATTGCTTTGATGGCTAAGGTTACCCTCGATAAAGGCGCCTGCTTCAATACTTAATGTTTGATGACATAGGTCGCCAGTAATTTTTGCGGATTTTTCAACGCGGATATTACGGCCAGTGATACTACCTTTTACCGTGCCTTTAACAATAACATCGTCAGCGTTAACTTTGCCTTTAACAGTACCATGCTCACCGATTGTAAGTGAATTGCTTTTAATATCGCCTTCAACAGTACCATCAAGTTGAATTTCCCCTGATGTCGAAACATTACCTTTAATCACAACATCTGAACTGATAATAGATGGAACTGAGTTTGCCGGTGCTTTCATTGCTTTGTTATCCTTAGGTGTCAAAGTTGATTTTGTATCAACTGTCGAATTTTTGTTGTTTGATCTTTTGAACATCTTTAGCTGCCTTTATTACTTTCAAAGGGTCGATCGGTTTACCATTAAACCAAATTTCATAATGAAGATGCGTACTTTGGCTTCTTCCTGTACTACCCATAAGGCCAATAAGTTGATTTTCAGTTACCTTTTCGCCCTTTTTAACCTTTAACTTTGAAAGATGGCCATATCGTGACCGAAACCCATTACCGTGATCTATCTCAATGAACAATCCAAACGAACCATTTCGTCCTGCTCTTTTTATAATACCGTCGCCACTGGCATTAATAGGGGTATTGCGCCATCCGGCCATATCGATGCCTTTATGAGTGGCCCATTTCTTCGTAAACGGATCGCGCCTTACACCAAATTTACTTGAAATATAATATTTTTCTGGTGGTGTCGCTGTAGGAAGGTAAGCAATTGCCATTGCAAGGTCTTCAAGATTGCTTCGCTTGGTGTAAAGCTGATTGAATGAGCTATTATCCATATCGATGTCATTTATGCCATTTTCAAGGCCAATGAAAGGACCACCTTGAGCACGGACAGAAGAAGGAAGGTCATCCCCAGCAAGTTCAAGCATCTTTTCAACATCTATGCCAGCACCAGTTAAGGTATCTTTTAATAATACTAGTTTACTGTCCACATTATCAGTTAACATCCGAATGGTATTATTTTGCTCCATTTCAATATGTTTTAGATCAACATAAATTTGGTCAAGGCCATTTTCACGGATTAAATTACGTGCTTCATTATCTAAAGTGTCATCATAATCATCATCAGCAATGTCATTATCAAGAATGGTAATGTCATCGGCTGGTATTGTTACGGTATTATCCTGTTCAAGCACTTGTTGAATATATTGTTGACGTTGTTCAAGAGCAGTTGCCGATTTTTGAATGTTGTTTTTAAGCTGTTTATATTGTGTTTCAAGTTCATCATAATTGCTACTTGCGATTTCAACTTCACTGTCTTTTTCATTAATTATTTGGTTTATATAGACATAATTATAGGACGCGACAACGAACCATAACGTAAATCCAATTAGAAAAACGCTGGAAAAAATCTGTATTTTTTGTGAAACAGTGACAAAACGGACATCACCATTGGTCCTGAAATATAATTGTCTTTCAGGAAAGTAGCGATCTGCTTTATCATTCAACCAATTGATAATACTACTAATTTTCAATTTTAACTCTCATAAATAAAAATTCAACCCAAACGGATTTCTTAAAATAATGTACGAATCGTTTAAAACTACCCCGGATATGATAACAAAAAAGTTAATAAAGCAAACATTTTTAAAAAGATATTTTACTTGCCAACAAATGGCATATAAAAACTTTCAGTAAACCCAGCTTCAGTTCTAGCTGCTATATTAAAGGGTGGTTTTAGGCTGCCGGAAAAATATTTATCCACTAAATTTCGGTAAGTAATTTCAGGGGTAAGGTTTTTTTTATCACATAAATAATTAAACCATTTTTGTCCGGCCCTGACATGTTCGATTTCTTCTGTATAGATGGTTTGCAGTATTTCAACGGATTGCTGGTCACCTGCCCCCTGAAATTTTCTGATAATGCCGGGGGTCACATCAAGTCCACGTGCTTCAAGTACAAGCGGTACCACTGCAAGGCGGGCAAGAAGATCATGGGCAGTATCTTCGGCCGATTTCCACAGACCATCATGGGCGGGAAGGGAGCCGTAAAATGTATCAAGATTTTCTAGTCTATTATTAAGCAGCTCAAAATGTCGAGCTTCATCATTTGCTACCCTGACCCAGTCATCAATAAATTCTTTTGGCATGCCTTCGCCAAACCGTAATACAATATCCCAGGCAAGATCAATGGCATTAAGTTCAATATGGGCGATGGCGTGGAGCATGGCAATGCGAGAGGCTCTTGCTTTGGCTTTACGTCTTTTTGGCATGTCTTTGGGTAACATTAATACTGGCTTATTTGGCCGTCCGGGGCGTTGTGGGGCGGTTTTATCGAATTTAAGCTGATATTCGCCGTCAAACCATGCTTTGGATGCCTGGTGCGTGATGCTGACCTTTTCTGCTGTTGTTGATGCTTCAAGTGCTTTTAAGGCTGCAGCAGCAATGGTGATCATAGTTGTTTAACAGCCTCTAACACAGCTTCAACATGACCGTCGACTTTAACTTTTCGCCATATTTGCTTAATCATGCCGTCTTTACCAATTAAAAAGGTTGCCCGTTCAATACCCATATATTCACGTCCATAAAGCTTCTTTTTGACCCAGACACCATAACTATCACAAAGTGTGTCGTCTTCATCAACGATTAGTTTGACCGTTAGGTTATGTTTTTTTATGAAGTTTTGATGTTTTTTAACACTGTCTTTTGAGGCGCCGAGAATAACAGTATCAAGGGCGGTAAATTGGTCCTTTATACTACTGAACCCAATTGATTCCTTAGTACAGCCCGGCGTGTTATCTTTTGGATAAAAAAAGAGTATGATGTTTTTATTTGAAAAATCATCAAGGCTAACATTATTTCCGGTTTCGTCTGGTAGGTTAAAGTTCGGGGCTTTCTGGCCAATTTCAAGCATATTTATGTCCTATTTATTATCGAGCGGAGGGATCGGGTTATGGGCATCCATTTCAGAAGCCGGGATTTCAATGATTTCATAATATAAATTATGAATGAAATTTTGTTTTTCAATGATAAGCGTTTCTATTTCATCCGGTTTTCTATCAAACCGTTCAGCTAGCGTCAACAAAAGAGCATAAGGCTTATCTTGTGTTATGTCTTCATTATCAAGACATAGTCGAAGCATGGCTTGAATTGATTGCAATATGTGGCAGGCTTTGTAAAGCTCATCGGCAATGTTTTGTTCAATAATGTTGGTTTTGGATAGAATAGATATTTGTTCCAGGGTGTTTTTTTTCAATATTTCAGGATGGGTTGAACCGTGTTTAAGTAGTAAATACTGACAAATAAATTCAACGTCAATAATGCCGCCACGAATGTGTTTCATAGCCCAGATATTATTTGTTGAAAAACTATCAACCAGTCTATGTCTCATGTTTGCCACTTCATGGAGCAGGTTTGCATGGTCGCGGCCTTGATGACTTAAAATACTGTGTATGCATTTATCTATTTTTTTAGCAAGCGGTTTAGGGCCGGCAATGACACGACCGCGGGTCAGCGCCATATGTTCCCATGTCCATGCCTGTCCAGTTTGGTAATTATTAAAACTACCAATTGATACGGCGAGAGGGCCAGAAATGCCGGAAGGACGAAGACGCATGTCAATTTCATACAGTTTTCCCTCTCCGGTTAGGGCAGTGATACTATTGATGAAATTTTGACTTAGTCTTGCGTAATAATGGTTTGCCGAGAGTTGCTTATGACCATTTGAAAGTGCTTCCATATCATCAGCATCATATATCAGAACCATATCGACATCGGATGCTGTGGTGAACTCATGACCACCGAGTTTCCCCATGGCAAGCACGCAGATTGATGAGTTTTCGATAATTCCATGCTTTATGGCAAATTCTTTTTTTACTTTTTCAAGCATTACGGATATTGATACTTCTGCGATATCGCTCAAAGTTTTGGCGAAATCAATGACGTCTGTGTTGCCTTTTAATATCTGTAATCCTACTTGAAATTTCCCTTCGTTGGTCCATTTTCGGGTGATGTCGAGAATATCTTGAAAATCGAGTGCGATCTGGAGCTGCTGATTAAGACTGGTTTTTAAATTTTTTAACGTGGAGTTGTTTTTAAATGCTTCTGCGCTTAACACGGCATCAAGTAATAATGGGTTTCTTGAAAGTTGATTTGAAAGAAATGGTGCAATTCCGGTTATTTCTGCCAGTAAAGTCAATAACCAAGGCTGGGCTTTGATAAAAGAAAAAAGTTGAACGCCCGACGGGAGACGAGAGAGAAAATCATCAAATTTTATAAGGCCCGCATCCGGGTCTTCATGTTTACCAAATGCCGTTAAAATATCAGGGACCAACTGTCTTAATATTGATCTGGCCCGGTCCGTTCGGCACGCCCGGTATCTTCCGAGTTGCCAGTTTTGAATAAGTTTATAAATTTTGGTGGCATCTTTAAATCCGGCTTCTTCGATGGCTTGTATGGTTTGAGGGTGATATTTATCAAGCGGAAATGGCAAACTTATATCATCGTCTGATTGATTGGTGTCTTGAAGTAAGCGGGTGAAAATATTATTCACACTGTTTAAATGGCCTAACAAATCTTTTTCAAACTCTGATCTCTCCTGGTATCCCATAAATTTTGTTATACGCATAATATCTTCTGCACTAGTGGGGATTTCGTGGGTTTGATCATCATTTATCATTTGAAGTCGATGTTCGAGGGTGCGGAAATAAACATAAGCCTCCTGCAATATATCATTTTCGGCGCTATCAAGTTTACCGCTTTCGCTAAGAGCATCAAGAGCAAGTCTTGTGGGGGCGATCCTGAGGTTAGGTTCACGACCCCCAGCAATAAGTTGATGAATTTGGGCATAAAACTCAATCTCGCGGATGCCGCCACGGCCTAGTTTTACATCATGGCCTTCCAATCTTATTTCCCGGTGGCTGTGATGCTCGTGGATAAGCTTTTTTATTGCGCGAATATCGTCAATCGCCGCATAATCAAGGTGCTTCCTCCAGACAAAGCTCCTAATTCGTTCGAGAAACGCATGTCCTGCCGGTAAATCGCCGGCAATTGGCCTTGCTTTGATCATTGCCGCTCTTTCCCAGTTAAGGCCGACGGTCTGATAATAAATTTCCGCGCCTTCCATGGATAAGGCAACGGCTGTAGCACCCGGATCGGGGCGAAGTCTTAGGTCTGTACGAAAAACATAACCGTCTGCCGTACGGTCAGACATAATTTTTACAAGTTTTTTTGTTAGTTTAATGAAAAAATCTTGTGCACTTTTACGCCCTGTATATTTAACAATATCAAGATCAAACAGAATAATGAGGTCAATATCGCTAGAATAGTTTAGCTCATATCCACCAAGTTTTCCCATGGCGAGTACTACATAGCCTGAACTCTTACCTTGATGGGCGAGATCCCCGTTTGCAATGGCTTCATTAATTAAAAAATCCACAGCGAGGTTTAATGTATTTTCGGCAAACCGACTTAGAGTTTCTGTTATTTTTTTTAATGTCCACAAACCGGATAAATCAGCAAGAGCCGTTGTGAGGGCAATTTCCGTTTTAGCAATCCGAAAAGCGCGCATGAGTTCGGAAAGGCTACAGCTTTTATAAGTATCAAGAGAGGTGAAAGTTTGCTCTATGAGGTCATCTGCTGATCCTTTAAGAAGGGTCATGGAATATTTTGGATATTTGAATAATAGCCGGGTTAGATAGGGGCTGTTTGAGAAGATTGACAATAATAATGTTTTATTCTGTCCTTGGTCAATTATGTCCGCAATGTCGTCAGGATAAGTTTCATTGTAAAGTAGGACAAAATCCTCTAATTTCTGATTTGCAAGCTTGGTATCCGAAATAATCGGAAAATAAAAAGAGTTATTAGATGTATCCGTTGACACCATTGACATATATATTGTCCCAAAATCATATTATTGACATGTTTATTATATAGTTAGCATCATTATTAGTGTTAACCAAACAAACTATTTGAATATAAAGAGAAATATATTTTGCTCAAACCATTAAGATTTATAGTAAAGATATTTGTGTCGTTCATGGCCATTATGGCTATTGCGATATTACTGTTTATCTGGCGGGTAAGCAATGGTCCGGTTGAACTTGATGGTTATTCACCTTTTTTTAGAAATATCCTCATCGAACAAGGCATTGGTCAGGATGTTCAATTTGATCGCAGCATCCTAACTTGGCGCAGTGCTAAAAATAATCCGACCGGTAATAGTAGTTTTGAAGTTCGTTTTTTAAACATTACCATTAATGATCCTGAAACTTCATTAACGGTAACTATTCCGCAAGCAGGAATGCAGTTCAGCCCTACGGCAATATTTCGCGGTGTTCTTGCGCCGACTTTTGTGGAATTTAGTGGTTTAGAATTGAATATTTTGTTGCCCAAGGAAACCTGGACCGGTGAAGCATTCGATCAAGAAGTGTTTATTGCGACCATGAGGGCTTATCTTGATGAATTTAATAATTCAACTGGTGTAGTACCAAGACTGACTAAACAAATACTCTCCCCCCCCAGCACTCTTAATTCAACGGGGTATTTACAGCAGTTAACATTGGCAAATACTGCTATAAATATAACCGATGAGGTTTCTGGTGATCGTTGGCAAATTCCAGATGCGTTACTTGATTTTAAAAGAATTGATAATGGGTTAAGCCTGCTTATCGAGGGGGCAATTGATTTTGAAAATGACAATGATATTCCGCTTCATATGTCTATCGAATATGATATCAAGGAGGAAAAAGCGGCTACTCAGATTATGTTTTCAAATTTTATTCCAAAAAACATAGCTGGTGAAGTCGAAGGGCTATCAAATCTCGCGACATTGGATATTCCGGTTAGCGGAATTGTTAATTTTTCAATTAATAAAGGCTTCGAGCTTCCTGTGTTTGATTTTGAATTTGATTTGGGCGGTGGTCTTGTTAATCCCGGTCAATTATATGATGATCCCATTATTATCGATGAAGCAACTTTAGTCGGGCAATTTGATGTTGCGTCA
>JAESUD010000297.1 GCA_016763335.1 Emcibacteraceae bacterium
AATACAATACAAGCTAAGAAAAGAGTGCGTCGCAATGCTAGACGTGAAGATGTTAATAAAGCACGTCGTAGTCGCATTCGCACATTTGTTAAAAAAGTTGAACTTGCATTAGAATCTGGAAATGCTGATGACGCAAAATTGGCTCTTAAAGAGGCACAACCAGAACTTATGCGTGGTGTTACAAAAGGTATTCTTCATAAGAAGACTGCTTCGCGCAAAGTTTCTCGTCTAGCTAAACGCGTAAAAGCACTTAGCTAGAGTTCTCTACGAAGAGAATTTCGAGTCGCGTCAAGGTTCCCCACGATTCGCAGGAGCCGGACCTTGAAAAAGGTAAAAAATGACCAAAAAAGTCAAACCAAAACCGGTTTGGCTTTTTTTATGGCGACGATAATGTGGATATTCTCTTAATGTTCTTTTTCGTTAAAATTTTATTTTTATTCGATATTTGCCTAATACTACATCTAGTATGCCATGGCCAAGTCAAGACATAGGGTAGTGCTTTATTTTATTTTTTAATGATCTGACATGTTGCATGATGTCCTGATGATGAGTAGGGTCATTGCATAAGAACTTATCGACATCAATGAACGATACACCCTGTAAACAAAGTTTTGCAGACAGAGAGCTTTTTGATTTCAAAAAAGCCCATTGATGTACATATAAATATGAATATAGAGGAATTGTTCGTAATGGCAGGCCAGTATAAGGGTGATATTACACCTGATGAAACATGGAACCAGCTTTCAGTGAGCGCTGAAGCCGTTCTTGTCGATGTTCGTACATTGGCAGAATGGAAATGCGTTGGGGTTGCTAATTTATCCGACCTATCAAAAGAAAATATTTATATTGAATGGGTAAATTTCCCTGAACGGCGTCTCAATGAAAATTTTATCAACGAGTTAAGTAAAGCAGTGCCGGACAAAAATACATCCATATATTTTTTATGCCGTACCGGCGTGCGTTCAATTGCGGCTGCAATTGCGGCAACAGAAGCGGGCTATGTAAATAGCTATAATGTTCTTGATGGATTTGAAGGTGATGTAGACGAGTTTGGTCACCGCGGAAGAAAAACCGGTTGGCAGGGATTAAACCTCCCTTGGATACATTAAAGAAAATAAAAATTAATATTTTAAATATTATTTCACAGTGAAGCAAAAATTAAATGGCGAGTAAGTTAAGTCAACAAAAAGCGAAAGAAGTCACAGTAGAGGGGTCCATTGATATGCAATGGGGCACGGTTCTGGATTGTCTTAGAGCGGATTTTGATGAAAATACGTATAAGAGCTGGATTAAACCGCTCGCGCTAGTAAATATTGAAGATGGCCGTGCGATTATGGCCGCGCCAACGCGGTTTATGCGAAACTGGCTCATGTCAAATTTTGCAGAACGAATTAAAGCTGCCTGGAAAACGGTCAATGACGGTGTTCTGGATATTGAGATAGTTGTGCTTTCAGGATTTTCTGGCTCTGATAAAGAAAATTTAACGGTGGCTGAACCACAGCAAAACAATAATTTATCTGTGAAGGCTGCGCCAAAAGAGCAAAACAGAGTTATCAGTGATAATGAGTTTGGTGCTCCGCTAGATCCACGCTTTACTTTTGAAAGTTTTGTTGTTGGGAAATCAAATGAACTTGCCTATGCCGCGGCTAGAAGGGTTGCGGAGAATAAAGACGTGAATTTTAATCCTCTTTTTCTTCATGGCGGCGTTGGGCTTGGTAAGACACATTTGATGCATGCGATTGCTTGGGCGAACCGGAAACATTTCCCGGAACGTAAAGTGGTTTATTTATCTGCAGAACAGTTTATGTATCAGTTTATTTCCGCACTGCGTTATAAAGATACGATGTCTTTTAAAAAGAAATTCCGTAATGTTGATTTATTGATGATTGATGATCTGCAATTCATTGCCAATAAAAACTCAACACAGGAAGAGTTTTTCCATACGTTTAATGCATTGATTGACCATCACCGTCAGGTGATTTTATCGGCGGATCGTTCGCCATCAAATCTTGACGGGGTTGAAGAACGGATTAGATCAAGGTTGGGTTGGGGACTTGTGGCCGACATTCATCCGACAGATTATGAACTCCGCCTTGGGATATTACATCAAAAGGCAAATGGGGTGCCGGAAGTTGAAATTCAAAGTGAAGTTCTGGAATTCCTAGCCAGACGCATTAGCTCAAACGTACGCGAGCTAGAAGGCGCGTTCAATCGCATGGTCGCCCATTCAACGCTTATAGGGCGGCCCATCACCCTTGATATGACAAAAGAAGTGCTTCAAGACCTGCTTAGGGCAAATGACCGACGGGTAACGGTTGATGAAATCCAGAGACGCGTGGCCGATTATTTTAATATTAAGCTTGCGGATATTCTTTCAGCGCGTCGTGCCAGACAGGTCGCGCGACCACGGCAGGTGGCGATGTATCTTTGCAAGCATCTTACGTCAAAATCTTTGCCAGCTATTGGCCGGAACTTTGGTGGTCGTGACCATACGACAGTGATGCATGCTGTGAAGCGCATTGATGAACTTCGTCAGACAGACAGCGTTCTTGAAGAAGATATTCTGCATCTTGAGCGCATGTTTAGTACCTAAAGCTCTAAGACCATTTTGCCACTTTTAAACTTATATAAAAATATATTGCGACTCGGCAGAAAACGGTGAAAAAGCAATTGACCTGATGGCTGATTATGCTAGTCTGTTTTTAAATAATTTTTTAAAAATATGAATTGGACTTATCTAAGTCTTGGGTCAAATAATCTAGTAAATATGAAGCGTGAATTTATCAAATGAAATTGAATATCGAACGAGGCGCCTTACTTAAATCTCTTGGGCATATCCAAAGTGTTGTTGAGCGTAGGAATACTATTCCCATTTTGTCGAATGTTTTGCTTGAAGCAGAAGACGGACGCCTGAAGTTGGCGGCAACGGACCTAGACATTGCCATTGGTGAAAGTATCAGTGTTGAAACGGAAGAGGCGGGTGGTATTACCGCGCCGGCTCACACACTTTATGACATTGTTCGCAAGCTTCCGGATGGGTCGCAGGTTGAACTTTATTATGATGTCGATAGCGGGCGCCTTTCTATCAGTGCAGGTCGTTCCAGATTTACACTTTCATGTTTGCCGCGAGAAGATTTTCCGGTCATGTCAGAGGGCGATTTGCCTGTTAGCTTTAAGGTTACCGGCGTTAACCTTAAGCGTCTAATTGATAAAACACGTTTTGCGGTTTCAACAGAAGAAACCCGTTATTACCTTAATGGTATTTATTTGCATGCAGCCATGGATGATAACGGTGAAGCTGTGCTTCGCGGCGTGGCGACAGACGGTCATAGACTTGCACGTTTTGATGTGGATCAGCCCGAAGGCGCCGCAGACATGCCTGGTATTATTGTGCCGCGTAAAGCCGTAGGGGAGCTTAGAAAGCTGATTGATGAATATGAAGGTGACGTGGAAGTTAGCCTTTCAGAAACAAAGATTCGTTTTACCTTTGCTGATATTGTCCTCACGTCAAAACTTATTGATGGTACATTCCCGGACTATTCCCGTGTTATTCCAGAAGGTAATGATAAAAACATGGAAGTGGATAGTAAAATACTTGCCGAATCTGTGGACCGTGTTTCGACAATCTCAACTGATAAGACAAGATCTGTGAAGCTCGCGATGGAAGCGGGACAATTAACCCTTTCTGTTAATAGCCCCGAGCACGGCACAGCGACAGAGGAACTTTCAGTAAGCTATTCTTCCGATAGTATGGAAATAGGATTTAATTCAAGATATTTGCTTGATATCCTTGCCCAGGTTGAAGGGGATGTGGTTCAGGTTTCATTCGCTGATGCGGCGGCACCGACCATTTTAAAAGATCTAACTGATGAAGGCGCGCTTTACGTTCTTATGCCTATGAGAGTGTAACGGTAACCGGGTGAGCAATTTAGCACATTCAAGAGCGAACAGTAATTTTAAGAGTGCTTTACCTTCGGGTAAGGCACTCGTGCTTTATGTGGACCGGGTAATGCTTAATAATTTTCGTTCTTACGAAAAAATGGAACTTAACGTTGGGGCCAATTCTGTTGTGTTAACGGGTGCAAACGGTGCCGGCAAAACAAATCTACTCGAAGCACTATCATTTTTATCACCGGGACGCGGTCTTAGGCGGGCTAAGCTTTCAGATGTGAATAAAATTGGTGCCACCAGCCCGTGGGCGGTGGCGGGCCGGGTTATGACCCCGGACGGCATGCGTCAGCTTGGTAGCGGGCTTTTGCCGCGTCACGAGCTTGCAATGGAAACATCACCCGACCGGCGCATTGGCCGACTCGACGGTGAAAATCTATCAAGTCCGGGCGCTTTTGGGGATATTTTGCAGATTGCGTGGCTGACACCACAAATGGACCGGCTATTTATTGAGGGGCCATCTGGTAGGCGGCGGTTTCTTGATCGGTTGGTTGCGGCCTATCATCCGAGCCATAACCGCGAGGTTAACGCTTACGAAAAAGTAATGCGGGAACGGGGGCGTTTACTTTTAGACGGTCATGCTGATCCGGTCTGGTTGACCAGTCTTGAGAAGCGGATGGCCGAGCATGGTGTGGCGGTCGCAGCGGCGCGGCTTGATGCCATTCAAAAGCTATCTCAGGCAATTATGGAAAGCCAGTCAGCTTTTCCGGGCGCGGTACTAACCATTGGCGGCGAGTTAGAGGAAGACTTGACCGTTCGGCCAGCCGTAGACGTTGAAGGCGCGTTTTGCGAAAGGTTGTTTGGGACAAGAGCTATAGATGCCAAATCGGGCAGGACATCAATAGGGCCCCATAAAACGGACCTTTTGGTTCGTCATGCTGACAAAAACATGCCGGCTGAGCTTTGCTCAACCGGAGAACAGAAAGCACTATTAATCGGTATCACACTTGCCAGTGCGCGCTTAAGCACTATTCAATTTGGTGCGCCGCCATTATTGTTATTAGATGAAGTTGCGGCACATCTTGATGAAAAAAGGCGTGGCTTCCTGTTTGAGGAACTTGAGGAAATTGGATCGCAAGTCTGGCTTACGGGGACTGATAAATCACTGTTTGAACAGATGGAAAATAAAGCGAAATTTTTTCACTTTGAAGGCGGAAAAATAAACGTAAATTAAAAAAACGTGCTATAGTAGCAGAGGTATAATTTTGATGATAAAAAGGACGAAACTTCATGTCTGAAAACACTGTAAGCAAAGATGCCAGTCAAGGCGCCAAAGAGTATGGCGCGGACTCGATTAAGGTATTAAAAGGTCTTGATGCGGTACGGAAACGCCCGGGAATGTATATTGGTGACACCGATGACGGGTCTGGACTTCATCATATGGTTTTTGAAGTTTCTGATAATGCTATCGATGAAAGTCTTGCGGGTTATTGCGACAAGGTTCTCGTAACCATGAATGGTGACGGTTCAATTTCTGTTACTGATAATGGCCGTGGTGTTCCGGTAGATATTCACGAAGAAGAAGGCATGTCAGCCGCTCAGGTGATTATGACCCAGCTTCATGCAGGCGGAAAATTCGATTCAAACAGCTATAAAGTATCCGGGGGGCTTCACGGTGTTGGGGTTTCAGTGGTCAATGCGTTATCGGATTATCTAGAGCTGCGCATTTGGCGAAATGATAAAGAACATTATATGCGTTTCGAGCATGGTGAAGCACTTGAAGATTTGGTTATTGTCGGCGATACGCCAGGCAAAACGGGGACCCAGGTGACTTTTAAGCCGTCAACAGACACCTTTACAAATGTCGAGTTTAGTTTTGAGACATTAAAGCACCGTTTTCGTGAACTTGCGTTTTTGAATGAAGGTGTTCGTATTATTGTTCAGGATCACCGCACCAGTGAACATGATGAGATTGAGCTGTATTATGAAGGCGGGATCCAAGCTTATGTGGAATATCTTGATCGCAATAAAACGGCGATGATCGGTGCTCCTATTACTATTGCTGGTGAAAAAGACGATGTGATTTTTGAATGTTCATTGCAGTGGAACGACAGTTATCATGAAAATGTTCTGTGTTTTACCAATAATATTCCGCAACGCGACGGCGGAACCCATCTAGCGGGATTTCGCGGCGCGTTGACGCGCACTATTAATAACTATGCAACAGCAATGGGCATTGCCAAACGGGAAAAGGTTTCTATTTCCGGCGATGACAGCCGTGAAGGGCTTACATGCGTGCTTAGCGTAAAAGTGCCTGATCCTAAATTTTCATCGCAAACAAAAGATAAGCTGGTTTCGTCTGAGATCCGCCCTGTGGTTGAAAGTTTGCTAAATGAAAAGCTTGGCCAGTGGTTTGAAGAGCATCCGGGAGAGGCAAAAATTATCCTTGGTAAAATATGTGAAGCCGCTGCTGCCCGCGAAGCTGCCCGTAAAGCGAGAGAGCTAACCCGGCGCAAGGGGGCTCTTGATATTTCGTCATTGCCGGGTAAGCTTGCCGATTGTCAGGAACGCGATCCAGAAAAAGCTGAAATTTTTATTGTGGAAGGGGACAGTGCGGGCGGTAGTGCCAAGCAGGGTCGCCACCGTAAAAATCAGGCAATCTTACCGCTTAAAGGTAAAATTCTAAATGTCGAACGGGCGCGGTTTGACCGTATGCTCGGTAGTCAGGAAATCGGCACGTTGATAACTGCCCTTGGCACGGGAATTGGGCGCGATGATTTTAACATAGAAAAATTACGCTATCATAAAGTCATTATTATGACCGATGCGGAAGTGGATGGCGCGCATATTAGAACGCTATTGCTGACATTTTTCTACCGTCAAATGCCGGAACTTATTGAAAAGGGTTATTTATATATTGCTCAGCCACCGCTTTATAAAGTGAGCCGCGGTAAATCAGAAGTATACCTTAAGGATGATCCGGCGCTTGAAGATTATCTTATTGCACAGCAACTGCAAGAAATGATGCTGACGCTGGGTGACGGGTCGCAAATTGCCGGTAATGATCTTGCAGCTCTTGTGGATAATACCCGGTTGGTTAACCGGGTTCTTGCCCATGTTTCCAGCCGTTATAATAAAGATATTATTGAAGAGCTCGCCGTCATCGGTGCGCTTAGTGAAGATATTTTGATCAGGGGAAATGGTGCAAAAGAAGTTCTTGAAAAAATTACGAAAAGATTAAACCTACGTGCGGGCGTCGGAGAAGATAACTGGACAGCAAAATTAGATGAAGAGGGTGATGGTGTAATCTTCGTTCAGGAAATCAGGGGCATTAAAGATGTTTACCACATTGATGCCCTGTTTATTGCGTCGGCAGAGGCTCGTAAATTAAACGAAGCCGCCGCGGAGCGGGCGGACATTTTTGCCGAAACGTCTGTTATTACCAGAAAAGAAGAAAGTCACGAGATTCATTTACCGAGTGAGCTTTTAAAATATATCATTCAATATGGCCGAAAAGGACTTTCTATTCAGCGCTATAAGGGGCTGGGTGAAATGAATCCGGATCAGCTCTGGGAAACGACACTTGATCCAGATGCGCGTAGTCTTCTGAAAGTTAAAATTAATCACGCTGATACGGCGGATGAAATATTCTCGAAATTAATGGGGGATGTGGTCGAACCACGTCGGGCATTCATTCAAGATAACGCACTTAGTGTTGCGAACCTAGACGTTTAAGTATTTGAAATAAAAGAAAGAAGCGGGTGCTATATATAAGCTTCCGCTTCTTTTTTTGTTAGATTAATTTTCATGAAGCCAAGCTGTATGCTTCAGGGTCTTTTTGTTTTTTGCCCATTCAATCATCATTTCAGGGGCAATTTCATTTAATTTTTTAAGCTCTTCCGCACTTGCTGTATCGTAAGCTAGTTCAAGGCGGTGACCATCTGGGTCGCGAAAATAGATTGATTGAAAAATATGATGGTTTGTAGGGCCAATGACTTCAATGCCATCTTTTTCCAATTTTTCTTTTGCTTCCAGCATGGTTTTTTCATCAGCAACTTTAAAGGCCATATGCTGCACCCAATCCGGCGTATTATTATCCCATCCCATTTGCGGTGAATTTGGAATTTCAAAAAATGCCAGAACATTATCACTGCCCGCATCAAGGAAAATATGAATATAAGGATCAGGTTCGCCTGTTGAGGGCACTTTATCTTCGGATATGGCGAGTACAAGATCCATATCCATATATTTCTTATAAAAATCTACTGTTCGGTTCGCATCCATACAGCGATAAGCGACATGGTGAATTCTTTCAATTTTCATAATTTCATCCTTTATGAGCAATTATTTACATTATATTAGTTACATATGAAACTAATGTCAAGTTGAAATAAATAAATCATGGCTCTTGTCATAATTTTGCCCTTCTCTTATTGTCTTTTATGGAAAAATAAGGTGAAGTATGAACGGCGGTAAAGTTAAGGCAAAAAGATCGCGTAAAGCATCTATTGCGAAATTGGATAAAACCAAACCCCCAAGAACGGGATTGGCAAAAATACTCTATGGTTTTTTTGTTCTTGCGGTCTGGGGATTAATACTTTTGGTACCGTTGGTAATATATTACGCCTATGACCTACCGGATATCTCAAATATAGAAAAGGCCAACTCGAAAACGACGATGATGGTCATGGACCGCAATGGTGAAGTAATATCAACATACGGCGATGTATTTGGAAATTGGCTTGAATATGAAGAAATTCCAACAGAACAAATTGAAGCGGTTATTGCCACAGAAGATAGACGATTTTTTGATCATAGAGGAATTGATTTTCGTGGATTAGGCCGTGCAATATTCAATAATTTGCTAGCCGGTAAAATGGTGCAGGGAGGGAGCACAATATCTCAACAGTTGGCAAAAAACCTTTATTTAAATTCCAACAGAACATTTAAAAGAAAAGTACAGGAACTATTGCTTAGTTTCTGGTTGGAAATGAAGCTTGATAAGCAGGAAATCCTAACAATATATCTAAATAGAACTTATTTTGGCGCAGGTGCATTTGGCATTGACGCGGCGTCACGCACAATTTTTGGCCATAGTGCCCGTGAACTTTCCTTAACAGAGGCTGCTATGTTAGCGGGCATGTTAAAAGGACCTGCTTTATATTCTCCCCTTAGGGACGTGCAGCGGGCCTACGGAAGAACTGCTATTGTTCTGGATAATATGGTGGCAGTTGGTTTCATTAACCAAGCAACGGCAGATATAGCAAAGAAAAGAAACGTCAATATCAATAGTAGCGCAGCAGGCGGTGATGTGAGGTATTTTACCGACTGGATTATTGAACAGGTACCGGAACTAATCGGACAAGTAGGCGAGCCGATAATAATTCACACAACGCTGGTTCCAGAAATGCAGCAAATGGCCGCTAATGCCGTAAGGCAAATTTTGAGCCGCCAGGAAATGTTTGAAGATACCCAGGCGGCATTGGTTTCACTAGACTTAGACGGCGCAGTAAGAGCATTAATTGGCGGGAGAGATTATAACGAAAGTCAATTTAACAGGGCGGTTCAAGCACAAAGGCAACCGGGCAGTGCCTTTAAATTATTTGTATATCTCGCGGCACTAGAAGCTGGATATGGGCCTATGACAATAATGCGCGATAGCCCTATTATTCTCGACGACTGGAGTCCGAAAAATTATGGTGGTAATTATATCGGCGAGGTGACACTTGAAACCGCGTTTGCCAAATCAATCAATACTGTTGCCGTAAAATTATCAGAACGTATTAACAGATCATCGGTGATTGATTTGGCGAAGAGACTTGGAATTGCATCACCGCTAACTAAAGAACCTAGCTTAGCGCTCGGGACATCAGAGCTTAACCTGCTTGAGTTAACGGCGGCATATAGTGTTGTGGCGCGCGGTGGCATTGAAACAAAACCATATGGAATTGTTGAAATACAAAATAGTGCGGGGCAGATTTTATATCGGCATATGCCCGGACCGGCAGTACGAATTTTAGACGAAGAAGTATCCTATACCATGCATTCAATGTTACAAAATGTTGTGGCGACCGGTACGGCACGTGCAGCATTAATGGATTTTCCGGTCGCGGGGAAAACCGGAACAACGCAAAATTACAAAGACGCGTTATTTATTGGTTACGGTAATGAGATGATTAACGGCGTTTGGGTTGGCAAAGACGATAGCACGCCCATGCAAGGGGTGACAGGCGGCGGCACACCAGCGCATATATGGAAAAATTTTATGTACCGTGTATCATTAGGGCGTAATGATGCAACATTGGCGACACCAAACATACGACCAAGAGCAAAGCCGGAGCAGTAACCTTAAGTCGGATTTTTCAAAATCAGCATAAGATGTTGCCCTTGGTTTTTAATCCATTTTCTGGAAACCGTGGCATGATCAATAATTGTATCAACGACTTGCCAAAAAGCCCGGCTATGGTTCATTTCCGTTAGATGCGCGATTTCATGGGCCACAACATATTCTAATATTTCAGGCGGTGTCATAATAAGACGCCAAGAAAAAGACAGATTACCAGATGAAGAACAGCTCCCCCAGCGACTTTTAGTGTCCCTTATTTGTATGCGCTTAAATGTTTTTGCTGTCCTGTTGGCCATGGTGTTCGCAATAGGTTCAATGTCGGCGCGGGCCATTTTTTTTAAATAATTTTCTAACCGCACAGAGAAACCCTCAAGGGTTCCGCCGACAATTATTTCATTATCGTTAATTTTAATTCGGCCATTATTATCTGGTGTATGTATGATGAGGCGGTTAATGCCCTTAAAAGGAATGGTATAGCCGGGTAATAAATATATTCGTGTGGGCGCCATGCTTCGTTGCTTATTAAGCCAGGAAATATGTTTGTTGGCAAATTTTGTCGCTTCACGTTCGCTGCTTCGAGGTGGCATTGTAATGATGGCTTGATCGTGGGTGGCATCATAACGAAGTTTAAGACGTTTAGCCCTTTTATGGCGTTTAAACACTAATGAAAAATCGTTAAGTTCACTCATGGCTGATCTTAGATATATCAATGATATGATCTTCAAGGTCGCCGGCGTCGCGTTCAGAAATAACTTTATCTTTAACGGAAATATTATTGCTGTGAATTGAATGATCCGAGTTACTAACCAACGGATGCCATGGATATAGATCTTTTCCTTCTGAAATAAGGCGGTAAGCACATGTGCGCGGCAGCCATTTAAACCGGGAAATATCTTCTGGTTTTAAGATCACACAATCAGGAACCAGTTTTTTGCGTTGCGTGTATTTTTTACAGCGGCATGTCTTAATATCAAGTAATCTACAGGCGACATCCGTGTAGGACACTTGGCCAGTGTCCGCATTTTCTAGTTTATGCAGGCAACAAAGGCCACAGCCATCACATAACTGTTCCCATTGTTGTTTAGACATTTGAGAAAAAGTCTTGGTTTTCCAGAAAGGGAGTTTATTATCATTCATCAGTCAATCAGCGCCGCCATTCTGGCAGCCATGGCTTCGGGGTCCTCACCATGATTAAAATGTTGCAATAAATTGCCGTCTTTACCCATGAAATAGGTATAGGCAGTATGATCAACAAGATAATCAGGGGTATCATCAGCTTTTGCTGCATATACCTTGTAGGCCTTTTTAATTGTATCTATTTGTTCTGGTGTACCGGTAAGGCCAATGAGGTCTTTATGAAAAAATGCGACATATTCCGCCATGATTTCTTTTGTATCTCGGTCGGGGTCGATGGTTACAAATACTGGTGTAATCTGTTCAACTTCATCCGCCTCAAGATAGCCAAGAGAATCAGCCATAATTTGCAAGTCCATTGGGCAGACATCAGGACAATATGTATAGCCAAAATAGACAATCATATATTTTCCGAGAAAATCTTTATCGGTGACTATTTCACCCTTGTGATTAACCAATTCAAAAGCCCCACCTATCAGGGCTCTGCTATTTTCTGCCGCTGTTGGAGTTTGGTCAGTATTTAGATATTTAGTCCAAACGATAATAGCGATGATAGCGAGTGAGATAATAGCGAATAATCTTATATTGCGAGGTTTTATATGTTTCATATGCCTGTAGGACTTCATATTGGGTTAAGAATAGACTAGTTATAAGTTTATGGTATAATACGGTTAACGTAAAACATAAGGTCTGGATTTATAAAA
>JAESUD010000002.1 GCA_016763335.1 Emcibacteraceae bacterium
AACACACCTGCATGGATAGTGAAATAATCAACGCCCTGCTCGGCTTGCTCAATTAAAGTATCGCGGTAAACTTCCCAAGTTAGGTCTTCGGCGACACCGTCAACTTTTTCAAGCGCTTGGTAAATAGGAACCGTGCCAATAGGCACTGGTGAATTACGGATAATCCATTCACGGGTATTATGAATATTACGTCCCGTCGATAAATCCATCACATTATCGGCACCCCAACGGGTCGCCCAAACCATTTTGTCTACTTCTTCCGGGACGGATGATGTCACGGCGCTGTTACCGATATTAGCATTAATTTTCACAAGAAAATTACGGCCGATAATCATTGGTTCTGATTCAGGGTGATTAATATTACGCGGGATAATCGCACGTCCGGCGGCAATTTCACTTCTGACAAATTCAGGGGTAATTTCATCAGGAATATTTGCACCGAAACTTTCGGCATATTCATCACGCTTATAGTCTTCACCAGCGTCAACCCGCGACATATTTTCACGGATGGCGATAAATTCCATTTCTTTGGTGATGATGCCGTCTTTAGCATATTGATACTGGGTGACTATTTGGCCGGGTCTTGCCCGTAGCGGTTTATTCTTTACTGGAAACTCGCGGGCGAGGAATTTACCCTTGGCACCGCCATTATCTTCCGGCTTTATATCGCGACCTTCATATTCCTCAACATCACCGCGCTCTGTTACCCATTGCTGCATATCTCTTGCAAGTCCAGCGTCGATGTCGGTTTTTACATTGGCATCCGTATAGGGGCCGGACGTATCATAAACACGCAAGTCTTTCTCGCCTGACGATGGGTCAAGTTTAATGGCCCGCATTGGCACTTGGATGCTGGGGTCCGATCCTTCAACAAATATTTTTGTTGAGGCGGGAAGCGCACCAGTGGTGACTTCAATCGGTTTGGCATCTTTATCAATTTTGGTTTCGACGTTCATAGCTAGGATCTCCATAAATATAAGTTGGAGACCCGGGAAAATAGCGGTAACGGTTTTAGAATTTAAAAATTCCTTCCCTCCGCCGGAATCACCCGGATCAGGTTCTAAGGGTTACCATCTGTTACGATAGAATCTCAGTCAAAATAACTCCCCTAGGAATGCGCACATGTTGGAACAATTTTGTGCCAAACACAAGTTAAATAAATATTGAAAAAAAATGGCTTATCACTGTATAAGATGCGCTATGGAAATTGAAATAAATGAATTAAAATCTCACCTTAAAAAAGGTGAACGATTACTAGGGCTTGACCTTGGCTCAAAAACAATCGGCATCGCGCTTAGCGATATATTGCTGACGGTCGCCACGCCAATGGAAACCATAAAGAGGACCAAGTTCACCAAAGATGCGCAGCGCCTACTCACAATCATTGACGAACAAAAAGTTGGCGGGCTTATATTAGGCCTTCCTAAAAATATGGATGGTTCAGAAGGGCCGCGCTGCCAGTCAACCAGACAATTTGCTAGAAATATAGCTGAAAAAACCGGCATACCCATCTGTTTTTGGGATGAGCGCCTTTCGACCATTGCCGTAACCCGAACCTTGCTTGAAGCCGATACAAGCCGCAAACGCCGTGCCGAGCTGGTAGATAAAATGGCCGCTTCCTATATTTTACAGGGCGTTTTGGACAATTTATCACATAATTAGAAAAACAATAAATCGCTTGCCACCCTGCGGGATTACATCTATATACTTGATTTTCAGAACCTTATGAAACCGCTAGAATTAAGGACTGAATATGTCATCAGCCGAAGCACCATTCCCCCACACCCATCTTCTTGGTATTGAAGGCCTTAAAGAGGCTGAAATAACCCAAATACTTGATCTTGCTGATCAGTATGTTGAACAGAACCGCCGCACCAATAAGAAAAAAGATCTGCTTGAAGGTCTCACCCAGATAAATCTGTTTTTTGAAAATTCGACCAGAACCCGTATGTCATTTGAGCTGGCCGGCAAGCGTCTGGGCGCCGACGTTATTAATATGTCGACCTCAACATCATCCATTAAAAAGGGTGAAACCCTTATTGATACGGCATCCACCTTAAATGCCATGCGTCCTGACCTGCTTGTTGTGCGCCACGGGTCATCCGGCGCGGTAAAGCTTTTATCCCGCAAGGTTGATTGCGCGGTGCTTAATGCCGGCGACGGCAAACACGAACACCCCACGCAAGCACTTCTGGACGCGCTGACCATTCGCAGGCGCAAAGGACGGCTTGCCCGCTTAAGCGTCGCGATCTGCGGTGATGTTCTGCATAGCCGTGTTGCCAGATCAAACATTCACTTGCTCAATATCATGGGCGCACGGGTAAGACTAATCGGCCCGCCGACTTTAATGCCAACTGGCGCCGATAAACTTGGCGCCGAAGTATTTCATGATATGGAAGAAGGCCTTAAGGACTGTGACATTGTTATGATGCTTAGACTACAAACTGAACGCATGCACGGCGCATATTTCCCGACAATCAGCGAATATTTCTCTCTTTACGGTCTTGATTATGAAAAACTGGCTGTTGCCAAGGAAGACGCCCTTATTATGCATCCGGGCCCCATGAACCGCGGCGTTGAAATTGACGCCGCCGTCGCCGATGATTTAACACGCAGCGCATACAGGAACAAGTTGAAATGGGGGTGGCTGTGCGAATGGCCTGCCTTGATCTGCTGACCAGATCAAGAAGAGGAGCAGACCAATGAGTAAATATACCCTCTATAAAAATGCCCGCCTTCTTGACCCTGCCAGCAGCATGGATATTAAAGGCGAGCTTCTTACTAAAAATAGTAAAATTGCCGCTTTAGGTGAAAAAGTTGATACACCGGACGAGGCAACCATTGTTGATCTTAAGGGAATGTGCCTATGTCCCGGCCTTATTGATATGCGGGTATTTATCGGCATACCCGGCGCCGATTATAAAGACACCATTGTCAATACCGGTGAAGCCGCTGCCGCGGGCGGTGTCACGACCGTTTGTGTTCAACCAAATACCGATCCGATTATCGACACTATTCCGCATATTGAACATCTGGCCATTCGCGCGAAAAACGCTCTTGTTAATTTCATTGCCATGCCCGCCGTTACGAAACAGTTAGAAGGCAAGGAAATGACCGAGATCGGCCTGATGTCCAGAGCTGGAAATAGGGCTTTTACCGATTGCAGTTCAACAATTGAAAATGCCGCGATCATGAACCGTATCTTTAAATATGCTGCCGCCTTTGATGCACTGATTGTACCGCATCTTGCCGAGCCGAGCCTTTCAAATAATGGCTGTATGAATGCGGGCGCTCTTGCAACCAGACTTGGCCTGACGGGTATTCCAACAGCTGCAGAAACCATCATTCTTGAACGGGATATGCGCTTGTTAAAATCAACAGATTGTCGTTATCATGCTTCGCAAATCACCTGCGCTGATAGTATCGAGGTGATAGATAATGCTAAAAATTCTGGTCTTAGGGTAACTGCTGGTGTCTCGGTCCCGCATCTTTCACTAAATGAATATGCCATTGAGGATTACAGAACATTTACCAAGCTTTCCCCACCGCTAAGATCGGAAGAAGACAGGATTGCAGTCGTTAATGCTCTTAAGGACGGCATCATTGATGTGATCGTCAGTGGACATGACCCTGAAGACCCTGAAAGCAAACGCGTACCATACGAATTGGCAGAAGCCGGGGTCATTGGTCTAGAGACACTTCTTAATGTATCACTTGAAATGTACCATAATGGCAGTATGGAACTGCTTGATATTCTTTCAAAAATGACATCAAATCCTGCTAAAATCATGAGGCTGGATAGCGGTGTCCTTAAAGCTGGCGCCCCTGCCGATCTTTGTATATTTGATTTAAGTACGCCTTACCGAATTGATCCTGAAAAAATGGTAAGCATTACAAAAAACACCTGCTTTGACGGAAGACCAGTTCAGGGCCGCGTTATGAGAACCATTGTCGGCGGCGAAAGTATTTATCAATATGATAGCTGAATATTCTTTCCTACTAATTTTATCCGTACTGTTTGGCGGATATATCTTAGGATCGGTTCCTTTTGGACTTGTCCTTACAAGGCTTGCTGGTCTCGGGGATATCCGTAAGATTGGTTCGGGTAATATTGGCGCGACGAACGTGCTTCGCACTGGCAATAAATTTCTTGCACTTCTTACATTGATCCTTGATATCGGCAAAGGGGCCGCAGCCGCTCTCATCGCTGAATATTTTTATCCCGGCCTCGGGCTTATTGCCGGTGGTGGTGCATTTTTAGGACATCTATATTCCATTTTTCTGAAACTAACTGGCGGTAAAGGCGTTGCCACTTTCCTCGGCATTATGATTGCACTTAATCCCATGACGGGACTTGCCTGCTGTCTCACATGGGCTTTATCCGCTGCAATTTTTAGAATTTCTTCGCTCGCAGCCCTTATCGCCGCGGTGCTATCCCCTCTATACGGATATTATTTTTCTGATTTAAATCTTGCAATTCTCGCGGGTATATTGTGTATTCTTATTCTACTAAAACACAAAGAAAATATAAACCGCCTCCTAAACGGAACAGAACCGAGGATCGGCAAAAAATAAAGAACAACAAGGGGGTCCTATACAATGAGTTTATCTTTTAAAGCACTACCCTTACCGGAAAAGATCGCCCGCCTTCGACTAATACGCACCGAAAATGTCGGCCCTGTCACTTTCAGACAACTTATCAATCATTATCATACGGCGGAACGCGCCATTGAATTTTTACCGGAGCTCGCCAAGCGTGGTGGGCGTAAAAAACCGCTTGTTGCCTGCGCCATGAGCAAAGTGAATAAAGAGCTTGATCAACTGGATAAAGCGGGCGGAACGCTTATCGTGCTTGGTGATCAGCTTTACCCGGACGCGCTAGCCGCCACAGAAGACGCGCCGCCAATTATGATGGCCCTTGGTCACACACACTTGCTTGAACAAAGTTGTTTTGCCATCGTCGGTGCCCGAAACGCGTCAGCCGTTGGCTTAAAAATTGCCACGTCCTTTTCCCGTAAACTCGGTGAAGCAGTCTTTATAATATCGTCCGGCATGGCCCGCGGCATTGATGCCGCCGCCTATCAAGGCGCCATGGCAAGCGGGACAATTGCCGTTCTTGCCGGTGGTGCCGATGTTATTTACCCACGGGAAAATACCGAAATTTATCATAAGATTAAAGAAACAGGACTGATTATCACTGAAATGCCGTTTGGAACACAGCCGCAAGCCAGACATTTTCCAAGACGTAACAGGATAATCTCCGGCCTCGCCCTTGGCGTGCTCATCGTGGAAGCAACCCATAGGTCGGGAACACTGATCACGGCTAGACTAGCATCCGAACAAGGGCGAGAAGTATTTGCCATTCCCGGTTCACCGCTTGACCCGCGGTCCAAAGGGCCAAACAGCCTTATTAAACAAGGCGCGCAACTAACGGAATCCGTTGATGACATTCTCGAAGTTCTTGCCCTTATGGATGCACGAAGTATATCAGAACCACAATATGATTTATTCCATTCACCAAGTATGAATGAGACTATGGAAAAAAGCCTTGATGAAGATTTAACCAAAGCTTACGTTCTTATTAAGGAAAAATTAAGTCATACTGCTGTAGCTATTGATGAGTTAATTAGGTTAACGAAATTAGAGACTTCCGTGGTTCAAACGGTGCTTCTCGAGCTCGAACTGGCAGGTGAAATTACCCGTCATGCAGGAAACAGGGTATCTTTTTGTTAAAACATTCTGTAAAAGCCCCGTGATGAATAATTATAATAGACGATTCTAGTGGTGACATAAACGCAATGAAAACAGTGATTGTTGAATCCCCGGCGAAAGCCAAAACAATAAATAAATATCTTGGCAAAGATTATAAAGTCCTTGCAAGCTTTGGTCATATCCGCGACTTACCCTCAAAAGATGGTTCCGTTGATACGGAAAATGATTTTGCCATGAAGTGGGAAATCGATGCCGACAGCAAAAAACGCATTAAAGATATTGCTGACAGCACCAAAGGATCAGAAGAACTGATACTCGCGACCGACCCCGACCGTGAAGGTGAAGCCATTTCATGGCATGTTCTCGAAGTTTTGAACGCCCGCCGCGGTGTAATGAAAGACGTTACCGTTAAACGCGTCGTCTTCAACGAGATTACAAAAACCGCCATTTTAAAAGCCATGCAAGAACCTCGTGATATTGATACAGAGATGGTTGATGCATATCTGGCTCGCCGGGCTCTTGATTATCTTGTTGGCTTTAATTTATCCCCTGTTTTATGGCGGAAATTACCCGGTTCAAAATCAGCAGGTCGTGTGCAATCCGTTGCGCTTCGTCTTATTTGCGAACGTGAACTTGATATTGAAAAGTTTAGATCGGAAGAATACTGGACGATTGAAGCCGCGCTTAAGAATGAAGACGCAAAATCATTCACTGCAAGACTAACCATTCTTAACGGTGAAAAACTACAAAAATTCACTCTTAATAATGAAGAGTTAGCAAATGCAGCAAAAGCAACCGTTGAAAGCACCAACTTCACGGTTGATAATGTTATAAGTAAACCGGTAAAAAGGCACCCTTCCCCATCATTTACCACATCAACCCTGCAACAGGAAGCATCCCGTAAGTTAGGGTTTAATGCCCAGCGCACTATGCGCACTGCACAAAAACTTTATGAAGGCATTGATATTAATGGTGAGACAACTGGTCTTATCACCAAAATGCGTACAGACGGCGTAAACATTGCCGGTGAAGCCATTGCCAGCGCCCGTAGTGTCATCGCGGATAAGTATGGCGCCGAATATGTGCCAGAAAAACCAAAATATTATCAAAATAAATCAAAAAATGCACAAGAAGCCCATGAAGCCGTGCGCCCAACAGACCTTGCCCGCCTGCCTGAAAAAATTGCAAACCGACTTGATGATGACCAAAGACGCCTCTACGAACTCATTTGGAAAAGAACAATTGCCAGCCAAATGGCAGAAGCACGAATGGAACGGACAACAGCCGACATTGTGTCTGAAGACGGTAAAACAACCCTTCGCGCCACCGGTACTGTTCAAATATTTGATGGCTTCCTTACCCTTTATCAAGAAGGCAAGGACGACACAAAGGACGATGATGAAAAACGTCTACCAAAATTAACCAACGGCGAAAGCGTCAATAAAAATAAAATTGAAGCCAGCCAACATTTCACTGAGCCACCACCGCGTTTCACAGAAGCCAGTCTAGTTAAACGCATGGAAGAGCTTGGTATTGGCCGTCCGTCAACTTATGCCTCAATTTTGACCGTGCTACGCGACCGAAATTATGTGATTATGGAAAAAAACCGTTTCCATCCAGAAGGTAAAGGCCGGGTCGTAACATCATTCCTTGAAAGTTATTTCAATAAATATGTTCAATATGACTTTACTGCCGATCTCGAAGCAGAACTTAATAAAGTAGCCGAAGGTGAAATGCCCTGGAAACAGGTTCTCGCCAATTTCTGGGTTGATTTCAATGCCGCAATTGAGGGTACAAAGGATCTCAGGGTTTCGGAAGTGCTTGACGTTATCACTGACGCCCTCGCCCCGTTTATTTTTCCGAAAAGAGAAGACGGATCTGACCCTCGCAAATGCCCCAAATGTAACGAAGGCGGCTTAAGTGTTAAAACCGGTAAATTTGGCGCGTTCATCGGCTGCGAAAATTATCCGACCTGTAATTTCACCCGTCAAATTCAAAATAGTGATGAAGGCGGCGCTCAGGAAGATGGCCCGAAAGCTCTCGGCATTGATCCCGCGTCAGGCCTGGAAGTTACTTTACGGACCGGCAGGTTCGG